>JAFAUR010001070.1 GCA_019243205.1 Acidobacteriaceae bacterium
CCGAATCCGTTTTCGAGGTCCGCAGATACCGGCAGGTCGGTTGCTTCCACCACCGCTCGCGCATGCTCCAACGCTTCGATCC
The DNA here is from genome assembly GCA_019243205.1 of Acidobacteriaceae bacterium. Taxonomy (GTDB): domain Bacteria; phylum Acidobacteriota; class Terriglobia; order Bryobacterales; family Bryobacteraceae; genus Bog-105. The sequence goes on from JAFAUR010001070.1 coordinate 83, forward strand.
GCGTAAGCCCACCATCCTTGCGCCCTAGTGCTGCAGCTGATGCGGCACTTGACGTAGCCAAGGCCCGAAATCCCAAACCTGCCAGCGCCTTCGCCGAGCCCACATCCCAGGGATTCGGAATCACAAACACGTGCGGGCTGTCATGAAGAGCACGAAAGCGAGCTGCTTTCGCACTCTGGGCCAGTTCTGTAATGGTCATCTCGAGTTCGGAGTCCATGTTACTAACTCCGTCGAATGGGCGAACTAACCTGCTCCGTAACTTCGGGCTGTCTTGGATTCGGCATCTCGTAATTGTGCTTTTTCAGAAGTCACAGAAACGACGATTTTGCCTCGCCCTTGCCGTTTGAGCTTGCCCGAATACACGTCCGGAGCTTGCGACAGCGGGACCACAGAATCGACAACTGGGGCGAGGCTCCCATCCTGAAGCAATGCGGCGATCCGGCTGAGTTGGGTGCCATCCGGTTCGACGATAAAGAATGCGTTCTTCACGCGTGCATCCGAAGAATTTTCCGCGCTCGACGCCACCGTCACCAGCCGCCCCTGGGGAGAGAGCACGCCCCAGGACCGATCGAGGGTGTCGCCGCCCACGGTATCGAGCACCACATCCACTGCGTTGACTTTTTCTTCGAATCGGTTAGTCCGATAGTCGATCACCTCGTGCGCGCCGAGTTTCGACACAAAATCAAGATTGCGTGAAGAAGCTGTCGCGATCACATACGCTCCGTGAAGCTTGGCTAACTGCACGGCGAAAGTACCAACACCTCCCGCCGCGCCGTGAATCAACACGCGCTCTCCCGCTCGTAAGTGAGCGTGATCGAACAACGCCTGCCATGCGGTGAGCGCGCTGATCGGCACCGAAGCTGCTTCTGCCGCTGTTAGTCGCGTTGGTTTGAGCGCCAAAGCGCTTACCGGCGCGACACAGCAGTCGGCCATCGCGCCATCGGCGTACCAATCGTTCATCCCGAAGACTTCATCGCCGATCTTGAGTCCGTTCGTATCGCTGCCCAGCGCGGTAATCACTCCCGAAAATTCATGCCCTGGTATGGCGTTCCTGCGCGGTTCGCCCGCCTTGGCGTGCCACGTTGGATACCAACGCAACTCGGTCGGAATGACGCCGGCCGCCAGAACCTCGATCAGTGCTTGTCGTGCTCCGGCCTCGGGCTCGGGAGCCGTGCCCAAGCGAACACCGGGAGAAGCTTCGCTCCCGGTGACCTCCAGACATCTCATATTCGGATCGTTTCTAGCCCGCGACTGCTGCCTCGCTGCTGGCTGCGACGGGGTTCGCTGCGCGCCTCCGTCGCCGTCCCGTAAACAAGTAGGTTTCCGCGCGGACCTCCAGAAGCGGATCAGCGGAAGGCTCAATCCCATCGACTCTCGGAATGGGATCGAAAATGATGTGCCGTTGTTCTTCCGCATTATCTGGCGCAACACCTGTCAGCTCGACCGATCCGAACGCAACCTCCGGCCGATCGTTCGGCCAATGCACGGTGGAATCGTCCGTCACATCTCCGGGCGCTGCGATCTGCACGAAAATATGCATCTTAACGGGTCCCCTGGAAACTCTCTCCTGGATGTCATCGAACAGAAAGTCCGGTTTCATTTTCGCCGCGGTTAGCGCGTCCAGGAACTCGCCCGGCCCGTCCGGCCGGATGCGATAACGGCCGTAGCGTGCCTCACCATCTTTGTTGACGAACTTATATGAGCTCACGGAAAAGAACGTTTGTTTGGCAAAGCTCACGGGGACCGGCTTCGGCGCTTGCACGAATTCCAGGGCAGCAGGGTGTGTCGCCAGGAATCCTTCAATGGGCAGGGGTTTGGCCGTACTGTTCTTGCTGGCTATGGCGGCGCGCAGAAATTCAACGAATTCCCCGGCGGTTCGCGCCGGAAATCCGTCGACGCTGTGGCCAATGATGTCGGTGTGAACGTGAGCCCCGAGCATGAATCGGATCGCTATGCCGTTCGGGGTCGCATCGGGGCCGCTGTCAGGAATGGTCGGGATGCCCGCGAAATCCGAGAATCGGACTGTTACCGGTGTCGAGCTTCGCGAAATGTGGGGCGCGCGCGTCAGTGACAGTGCGTCACTCGACGGAGTGAAGTTTCCTGTAAGCAGGATTCCTTTGGCGTGAGCAGGCCGGAATCCCGGATGCAATCCGTTGAACTCATCGAATGCCTGAACCACGTCCTGAACGATCGCCGGTGTCTCTTTTCCATTGGTGGAATTTGTCATGCCTGAGTCTAAGGTCCAAATGGGCCTCCTGTCCATATCCGGACCGGGCTAACGGGCGCGGGGCGTAGTCGGCCATCGCTCCGTGAGTCTACGAGTCGTTGATACCGAAAACTTCGTCGCGGGTTTTGAATCTGGAACAGCGCTTATCGTGGTCCAGCCATCGGGCACGACAAGTCCTGCCAATTGACGAGAAATCTCGTTTGGATTTACACTACTCGCGTCCATTTATCGCTTCCGACGGGGTGCATCATGAACCTGCTACACCGCTCTGTGTTAGCTGTGTTTCTTTCCTGCTGTGCTGCAGACGTTTCCTCCGCGCAGCAAACCGGTGCGATCCTCGGCACCGTAACTGACCCAACCGGATCTGCGGTTCCCGATGCTCAGGTTGTCGTTACAAACTCAGCGACAGGTGTGTCGCGAACGGTAACTACTAATCGGGATGGGGCTTACCAGGTCCCGCAATTAGATATAGGCACGTATGACTTGAACATCAAGGCTTCCGGCTTTAAGACATACGCGCAGAAGGCGATAACGCTTACCGTCAGCCAAACTATTCGGGCAGACGCGAGTCTGCAACTGGGAGAAGCAAATCAGACTGTCACGGTTTCTGCGGAGGCATTGCAGGTACAAACGCAATCGAACGAGCAGAGCAACCTGATTACGAGCGCGCAGATTGAGAACTTGGCCACCAATGGGCGCAACGTCGTCGACCTAGCCACACTTGGCACGGGTGTCTCGGGCGCACTGCCGAGCTTTAACGAACCGACTCCACTAACAGCCAACTACAATATCAGTTTCAATGGGCAGCGTCCCCAGCACAATATCTGGCTGGTGGACGGCGCCGAAAATTACGACCGGGGCGGCGGTGGAGGGATCTCTACATCGCCTTCACAGGACGCTATTGGCGAGTTCCGCGTCATGACCAGCAATTACAGCGCGGATTACGGCTTCGCTTCGGGCGGAACTGTTTCGATGGTGCTGAAAAGCGGTACAAAGGCGTTTCACGGACAACTCTGGGAGTTCTTCCGAAATGACGCGCTGGACGCTAACAATTACATCGCCAACCAGAGCGGTCAGCCTATCCCCAAACTGCGTTACAACACGTGGGGTTATAACTTCGGCGGCCCTATTTTCATTCCGGGTCACTGGAACAAAGAAAAGAATAAACTCTTTTTCTTCTGGAACCAGGAGTGGAGACACTTGATTCAAGGTACCCAGAGCGCGACGACCAATATCCCCACGCCGGCCGAACGGAGTGGCGTGTTCAATCAGAAAATCTACGTTCCGCAGACGGCTGATCCCGCGATGCTGGCCAAGTATGGCCAGTATGGCCTTACCGCCGGGCAACCGTTCCCGACGAATGCTTCGGGCCAGTACGTGATTCCGCAGGCCCTCATCAATCCTCAAGCGTCAGCCCTGCTCCAGGCGGGCATTTTCCCACAACCCACTCTCATTACCCCATCCGGCCAGGGGCAATATAGCGCAGCACCCGCGGTCCCGATCAAGTTCCATGAGCAAATCATCCGGATGGACTACAACATCAACGAGAAGATGTCGTTGATGGGTCATTTCATTGACGACATCAGTAACCAGAATTTTGCCAACAGTATCTGGACCGGCAGCAACGTGAATACGGTTGGAAGCACCCAGCACAGCCCATCTTATTCGGCGGTTGTGCGGTTCACGGCCATGATCAGTCCATCTGCCGTGAATGAGGTCACGTTGCAGTACAACGGGAACCGCATTTCGATAAGCCCAACAGGTCTCTACAACTCGCCAAACGTGAATATTCCCCAATACTTCCCCGGCGACAATCTGAATCGCCTTCCAAACATCAACGTGGCAGGAAACTACGGCGCCCAGTACCAGACGAGCTGGCAACCCTGGTGGAATGCTTACAACGCGTACAGCGTAGGTGACGACTTCACGTGGACAAAGGGCAAGCACAATTTCAAGTTCGGCGGCAATTATATGTGGCTGGCCAAGAATCAGGACGGGTTTGTGCAGACGCAGGGAAGCTTTAACTTTGATGGCACGGCGACCGGGCTAGGCAATGCGACGAACGGAAATGCGTTTGCCGACTTCCTGCTCGGCGATGCAAATAGCTATTCAGAGGCGAGCGCACAACCTCGCATTCACACCAAGGGTAGAGGCTTTGGCCTTTACACACTGGACAATTGGCGTTTCACGGACAAACTAACCATAAACCTAGGCCTGCGCTATGAGGGAGTTCCTCAGACGCGTGTTGATGACAACGGAGTATCAAACTTCTACCCAAATCTCTATAACTATGCAAACGTGCCCGGCTTCTTAGCAAGCGGGGCACTGAATCCGTATACTTCCACCGGCGCGTTAGCTCCCGGGTTCTCATATGTTCCAGGCACTACCGTTCCTTATTACTCGAACGGGTTGGGCATAACGGGGCAGCCTGGTATCCCTCGTCAGTTCGTCAATAACCACTGGAATAACTGGGCGCCCCGCGTGGGCTTCGCGTACGATGTGAACGGCAACGGGAAAACTGTCATCCGTGCGGGCTTCGGCATGTTCTACGAACGGATCCAAGGCAACGACCTGTACAACATGATCGGTAATCCGCCGTTTGCTGTTACGCCCACCGCCAACAACGTTTACCTAAGTAACCCATCCGTGAGCTATCGCTCGGGGGCGTCAGCTGCACTTCCGGTATTTCCGGCATCCCTGCAAACACTGTCGGCCACCGATTTTAAGCTTCCGACGGCTATGCAATGGAGCTTCAACGTTCAGCAGCAACTGGCACGAAGTGCGGTCTTATCCATTGCGTATGTGGGAAACGAAGATTATCACCAGCCAGATATACGAAATATCAACACGACCACGTTCGGCAGTCCATATCAGGTTGCCGTTGCGACGGGAGCGGTTCCGGCCAATACGAACAACCAACCGTTCAACATTTTTCCCGGATTCGCCGATGACCGCATCACGGAAGACGCCTCGACCTCTCGATACCAATCACTTCAAGTCGGATTGAATATCAGGGACATGCACGGCCTGACTATCAACTTAGGGTATACGTGGGCGCGTGCAATGGACTACTTTTCGCAGGACATTACCGGGGGATTAAGCGACGGCAGATTGATGGACGCACAGAACGTGATTACCAATCCGTTCAATCGAAGCATTGACTATGGGCCGAGCGACTTTAACCGAACACAGGTATTCACGATCGCTTACATCTATCAGTTCCCGTTCTTCCGCCATAGCAACAGCGCCCTGGTCAGGACGCTCGTCGGCGGCTGGCAGATATCGGGCATTACCCTAGCTCAAACGGGCCTTCCGGCGACCATATACATGCCGAATGGAAACTCGGTTGGACTCGGAACGAACCAGACATACAATCGTCCGAACCTATTGGCGCCGATGACCTATCCGAAGACCTTTTCGCAATTTTTCAACGCCTCTGATCTGGGAGTTCCGGCGAATGGGGTGTTCGGAAGCCTCGGTCGCGGAGCAATCACAGGACCGGGGCGTCAAAACTGGAACATGACGTTGTTCAAACAATTTAATTTAGGATTCCGTGAGGGCGCGAACCTGGAGTTCCGTGCGGATGCCTTCAACGTCTTCAATCATACTCAGTTTTCCGGCCTCGGCACTGTCTTCGGCCAGAGCACACTGGGACAAGTGACCAGTGTGTACGACCCGCGTGTTCTGCAGCTGGGGCTGACAATGACGTTCTAGTGTGGCGGACCGCTAACCTTGAAAAGCAGCTCTTCGCGGGTGCGCTGGTGAAGTTCTTTGACGATCGCTAGTTCACGCTGCGCATCCGCCGGGCGGCCAGTCGCCTGATACAAGCGTGCCAACCGATAATGTGCATCGGCATCCTTAGGCGCTAGTCTCACGGCAACAGCAAATTCCTTTTCTGCTTGTTCGTAGCGTTTAGCATCGAAGGCGATGACGCCGAGGTCGAAGTGTGCCACCCGCAGATCTATTTTCAAAGCAATGGCACGCCGTAATAGAGGCTCGGCTTTTGCCGGATCACCTTGTTTGAGAGCTATATCTCCCAGATAGGCGAGCGCGAGAGAATTCTTAGGGTCGTAACTCAACTCCTTCTGGAATTCCTCGGACGCCGCGGCATATCGACCGTCCTTCCAGAGCAGATACCCGAGTCCGAAGTGCGCATCTGGCGTGTACCCTTTCGCCGTCGCGGCACGGTATTCTGCCATCGCCCGCTCTGACTGATTTTCGGCATCATACGCCTCGCCGAGTAGCATATGAACCGCAGGGGCGTCGGGATCGCGCAGAAGCAACCTCTGAAATTCGGAAAGTGCTTTGTCGTATTGACCGGATTCGAGATAGCTCTGAGCAAGCACTTGCTGGAGTACAGGGTTGTCCTGCGCCTTCGCCTTTTCAAGGTAGGGGATGGCCTCTTTGTACCGGCCCGAGCCGAAGAGGCTCATTCCAAGCAGGATGTTCACTTGGTCGCTGCCTGGAAGCTGAGCGGCAGCCGCCTGTAGAGGCGCGATCGCCTCAGGAACTTTACCAGCTTTGAAATAAGCAATCCCGAGATTTAGCTCCGTCTCAGCGTCGTTTGGATGCAGCAACAGTGCCTTTCGATAGGCGGCAATTGCATCGTCATATTTCTTTTCATGCGACAGAGTGATGCCCAGACCCGTCCAGAGCCGAGAATCCTCAGGCGAGGAGGCGAGCAGCTTCCTCCAGACCGATTCGGCTGCATCCCATCGGCCTTGAGCATCCAGGGCCTGGGCATCTGAAGGAGTCTGGGCAAGGCCGATGCCGGCGCCCAGCAGCCCGAGCGTGATGACGAGCCGCAGAGGAATGCCCGTGCTGCGCATCAATGATGATTTTCCATCATCCGGCTGGATTGGTTACCACGCCCGGATGTTCAGGCACGCTCAGCGCCGCCCAACAGCAGCGCTCTCACCGGAGAACCTGCTTCGAGTCTTCACACACTCGCCGGTTCGGGATGCTGCCAGGGCTCGCGGTACTTGCGCTCGAGCGCTGCGGTTGCTTTGTCCTCGCCGAGTGGTTGCTGCTGCTCTGCATCCCAGTGAATCGTTCGGCCCAGCCACATCGATTGATTGGCGAGAATGCACGAGGCCGTCGAGATGTATCCCTGCTCGATGTCCGCGATCGGCTTCGATCGCTGGTCAATCGCCTTCAAGAAATCGAGCATGTGGTAACGGATCGCGGGCGCTACGTGCCGTTCGAGATCCTTCTCCGTGCGGTCTTCCGGATACTGTTCGTACTCATAAGTAACGTCGCGGTGTACGGTCTTCCCGCCGAGCGGCGTGTAATCGTATCCGTACACGTCCACCTTGAGAGTTCCCTTGTCGCCGTAGTACGTCGCGCCCCAGGGGTGTTTGGGATCGTTGGCTTCGCCCCATGTGCGATGCTGCCAGGTGACCCGCAGATCCGGATAATCGAACGTCGCCGTCTGCGTATCGGTGATGTCGGCCTTGCTCGCTTTATCGACGAAGATCCCGCCCGTCGATGAAATGCTCGTCGGCCACCCCAGATCCAGATACCAACGCGTCATGTCCAGCATGTGGACGCACATGTCACCGACAATACCGTTGCCGTATTCGTAGAACGCCCGCCACGTTCGCGGATGGACCAGCTTGTTATACGGCCGCATGGGAGCCGGTCCGGTCCACATCTCGTAATTCAGATTCGGCGGCGGAGCGGTATCCGGCGGATTCTCGGTCGCACGCATGTGGTAGTAGCAGTAGATCTCGACTGCCGCAATCTTGCCGAGCGCTCCGCTCTTCACATATCGGTCTCGCGCCTCGGCAATATGGGGCGTGCTCCTGCGCTGCGTTCCGACCTGCACCACACGGCCGTACTTCCTTGCCGCCGCGACCATCGCCTTGCCCTCGTTCACATCGACGCTGATCGGCTTCTGAACATAGACATCCGCGCCCGACTTCACGGCTTCAATCATTGCGAGCGCATGCCAGTGATCGGGCGTGGCAATCAGCACTATGTCCAGATCCTTTTCCCGGAGCATTTGCCGGTAATCGCCGTAAGTCCGAGGCCGCTTCTTCGAGGCTTGCCGGTTTCCGATCCGCTCGGCCGCGTCGTCCAGCATCTTGCTGTCAACGTCGCAAAGCGAAATCACCTCTACGGGCGCCACTTGTATCAGCCGGATGAGGTCGATTTTTCCGTACCATCCGCAGCCGATCAAGCCGACCCGGCGTGTCTTTCCCTCGCGCAGTCCTTGCGCGAAGTCGGACCGCAGGGCGAGCGACCCTGCACTCGCAGCTTTGAGGAAACTCCGACGGTTCATATCAACCCTCCCGGTAGGCTTGCTGCCTAAGGAATAGTATCCGCCCTTCAGTCAGAATGTTAGCTTCAACGCACCCTGAAACTGCCGGGACAGAGATCCCTGCGAGCTCATCACACTGAAATTGGAACGTCACTGTCATGTTCGGCGGATCGAACTTCGGATGATTCAGCGCGTCATAACACTCGCTCGGAATTGCAGTTTCGCGCGCTCCGTGATCGAGAAGAACTTGGTGACGGAGAAGTCACAGGACGTCTGATTCGGCGTCCGGACTCCAGCAAAAATAGATCGGAAGCATTCCCAGGTCGTACTGCAACTGCTGCAAAGGATTTCGACTGACACCGAAGTATTGAACCACATATTCACGGATCGCTGATCGGCAGGGACATTGATCTGGTTGAGATTTGTGCCCAGGAAGATCGCGTCATTGAATGCCAGCGCAATTACCTGGTTGCGGCGGCTGCGAGAATGGCTCACGCGGACACACAGTCCGGACTGGTTTCCGCGCCGGACTGCTGTTGGAGGCGCCCCATTCGAACGAGCAAAAATTCATGCAGATTCGAGAATAAAGCCGACAGAAATTTTGGCCATTCCAGCAGAGGATCCAAGAATTGAACTCATCCTGGGTCCTGTTCGAGCACGCGGCGCGAATGAATCACAAGGGTTTGCAGTGACGTTCGTTCGGAAGCCCGGCAAAGGGCATCAGAGTTTGCCCGGCTGTTATTATGTGTACGCCGCATCCGGCTACCGCTTTGCTTTGTCCTCCGGACATGCAGTAACGAGGTCTCAGAGCCTTCGAGAGTGCTCCGACTACGCTGGTGAAAAAACGGCTGTATGCAAGATCCTCAATCGGCAACAGCCACTGAAATATGAATCCGCAGCTAATCTGGCACATAGGAGAATGTCATGCCTACGATCGGTAAGAAGATGAGTCACGAGAACTCGCCGCGTCCGCTGACCACCCGCCGAGTGGACGAATGCGAGACGCTCGACGAGATATTTCGCGAGTGCCTACCCGCATTTGGCGGTGCGTACTTGCGTAGGATTTACACGATCCTCGACCGAGCAATCGGCGAAGGATACCCTCTCACCTTATCGGTTTCAGGACCCGTCACCGTCTCGGGTCAACACCTTACGTGGCTCATTCCACTGCTCGAAACCGGATGGATCGCTTATTTAAGCACGACTGACGCGGTCTGCTATCACGACGGGCATCGCAGCCTGGAGCATCACAAGAAGTATCCATTTCACGAAGTTCAGATCTACGGCAACGACGCTCAACTCCGGGACGATCAGATCATCCGCGTCACGGATGTAGGTTTTCACGAGAACGTTCTTTTGGATCAGGATCGGTTTCTTTCGGCCTGTCTGAGGCAACCGGAATTTCAGAGGAAGATGACAGGAACAGAGATGCGGTATCGTCTCGGTGCGCATTACGCCGCCCAGGAGCAGCGCGTTGGCGCTCCCTCTGGACTCTTGACGACCTGCCATCGTCTTGGCGTCCCAGTTTTCGTGGGAGCCCCTTCCGATGGGAGCGTGTTTCTCAACTCCATGAAACTGTGGGCAATGCGCGAAACAGGGATGCTTCAACGTTACGACTTCGAACTCGATCTTCACGCCGAGGTGTTTGAGGCGTGCGCGTATCACCGCTGGGGATTGTTCGAGAGCGCCGCAAAAGGTTTAGCCACATTCATTCTCGGCGGCGGCGTACCGAAGAACTTCAATCTGCAGCCGGAACCGGCCCTGGGCCAGATTTTGGGTCTTCCAAATGTTCGCGGGTATCAATTCGATGTTCAGATCACGACCGCGCCTGTCGCTGATGGCTCGCTCTCATCCTGCCCACCTGCTGAAGCCGTTACATGGGGCAAGGTGGACAAAGATGTTTATCTCCAGACAACAGAGAGCATGCTCGGCGACTACACGCAAGTGATGCCGTTCCTGATCGGAGCGCTTCTTGATAATCGAAACCGTTTCGAAAAAAGAGCGGAGGCACTGGGGGAAGCCGAACTATTCCGTACCGAACCGAAAGCCCGTGGGTACCTTCGCCCAAGAGAAGGCTACCGCCTCTTTCATCATCGGGCGGAATTGACCCGCAAACTTCTTGAGGATGTGAGGGATAACGCGGAGTGGCTGCGTGACAGTATCGAGTACGCTCCGGCGTCCCAATAATTCCCCATTGCGTGCGCGGGTTCTAAAGACCAGGTACAACTGAAGAACCGCTCCGCGATAACGCGCTTGTGATGTTGCCTTGCTCTACGGGAAACAACTCGGCATTGAAATTGCTCTCCGCAACGATCGGAAAGAGCTCGAAAAGTCAATATTCGTGCGCCGAGTTCATAGAAGCTCAGCAATCGCCGAGGGGCTTGTGACATTGGATGCGACCAGCAACTCGTGCTGATGGCGAAATGGGAGGAAGGGAAGAGCAGCCGATTACCATTGCCTTGTTGCTGGCGTTTCGAGATGTTAAATGCTCAAGGACCTGCGTGATAGCATCGCGCAAAGAAGCTTCCCTGAATAGGATGGGTGGAGACAGACACTCGCTTCAGAGAGCGTACCCAGCGTTCCGCGAAAGCATTCAGATTGGGACTCGGGCCCGGCAGCATGGCAGGTTGTCTCGCTTGACAGCCGAGGGCACTGCCTCGAGTCCTTGACCACTAGCGTGGAGCACTCCGGATCGGTCAACAGAAGACGGGGAAGGTAGAGGGCGCCCAGAAATCAATTTTCTCCGTCCCCAAGTATTCACTCTGCGCAGGAACCGCTGGTTCACCATCCCGGTCACGTACGCGCAAGAGAGCGCCATTTAAGCCTTCTCCATGGAAACGCACCATCTATACGCTCTTTACCTACAGCACCTTCGAGTTTTTGACTGAACGGGAACTGACGTTCCGCGGGCTCAAGTCGGCCGCCGTCCACTCAATCAGAGAATTCGGGCTAGCACGGGCTTAGTCCGATACAAACCAACTTCTTTTCACAGGGGAAATGATACGGAATTTACGGCGTTTGCGCTTCATCCTGTAGAACCGCGAATGCGCCTTCCGAAAGGTGAGTTTTCAGTGAAGCACAGCCCGCTCTTTTCTTTTTCGCTTGCAATCGTTGCTTGTGGATTCTTGACACCGTCATCGCATGCACAGAATACAACTTACCGGCCTGGAACGATTGACTCCGTTGGAAACTCGCGGAATCTGACTCTCTTTCGAGGTGCGCAGATTTACTCTATCGGCCTGCCCTCGGGAGTTCGAAGGGAGATTGATGGCGCGGATGCGGACCCAAAGCCTCCCACTCAAATCGTCGATTTGGCGCCCTTCACTCACATTGCGTATATCCCGGCGGGCGCGGATATTTCTTCGATCAGGTTTAAAGGAATCAAAGCCGTGAAGATTGCTACCAGGCAACGCTCCGTGTCGTCTTTGAGTTACTGTGAGGAGCGCCTGCGGGCGGCCGAGCCCGGCGGTTCCATGTACTGTCCGCTCACGACAGACGAGTCGGCCGTTCCAGCATACAAAGTCACATACACGTTCACAGCCCCACCCATACCGTCTGACGAATACGGCGGCCGCTCATTCACTTTCGACGTCTATTTCCGACCAGATGAACTTAGTCCAAGCCTTCGTAAAGCGCTTACTTCAAGCCGCGTTAGGCGAACGGATCTCTCCGAGTACTTCAAGATAAGCGCGTACAGGGAATCCGTTGAGCAAATCGTAGTCGACCCTGGGAATTCAACCGTCTGCGATGGAAACTATGTCGACGGCGATTGGGTTAAGACAAATCGGAAGTGTCACGGGGCCATAGCTTATAAAAGGGTTGCGAGCGCCTCGCCCTACATCGCTGTCAGAATCGACCCAGCTCCTCGCCTCGAAGCAACCGTTGGCAGAACCAGATAGCGCTGAGAATGAACTGCAGGCCCGGTTTGTTACCTGCTGGGCCTACCACGTGGCTCTTCAGGCTACCGGTGAACTGGTTGATGAAAAGTACAACTGATTTCGCCCTTCAAGGTAGCGCATAAAGCGCTGCTCGAGATCAGCATGGTAGGCGGCGAGACGCTCGGACGAGGCGGCAACGAGCGCAGCCCCAGCAATGCCGGATTCCAGCGCGGCTAAGAGCCCGCGTGAGGCGATCGGATCATAGCTGGCCGCGGCATCGCCGATCGCGATCCAGCCCGAGCCCGCGCTGCGCTCGAGCATCGATGACTGGGCGGGTCGCACGACCAACGGACCGCAACGACGATAATCGCGCAGCAGCGGCGCGATGTGCCGCGTGGAGCGCAACCGCTCCTCCCATCCCGTGAGATCGGGCCGATCGGAGGTGAGCAACGCCGCCACACGCCGGCGATGCGGCAGGCGTGCAGTGTAGCACCAGCCGGCAGCGCCGCCCTCAACAGTGAGAGTGGCGTCCTCGTCGTCGGCTTCGGTATGCAACCACCCGACGACCGCGAATTGGCGATCGAACTGGCGGCGGCGGATGCCGAGCCGGCGCGCCACCGCGGCGTGCGGCCCGCTGGCGTCGATAATCCAATCGCAAGCGATCTCGTCGCCTTCGACGCGGAGCCGCCAATCGCGAGGACGGGCGAGGGTAAGGAGACAGACCGGCTGGCGCAGCACCGCCCCAGCACCGACGGCGCGCTGGCGCATCTGCGCCCCAAAGGCGCGTCGGTCCAGGAGCCATCCCTTGCCGAACGGATGAAAGACGAAATCCTCATGGCCCAGTATCTCTGTCCGCCACGCGGCCCGAATCCCAACACAATCGAGATGCCCATCTAGTGGCAACAGCCCTAACTGCTGGAGGAGCGGGCGAGCTTCCGGAGGCATCTGCTCGCCGATGGCATCGCGGCCGTCGCCGAGTAGCACCACCTCGGCCCCGAGTCGGCAGAGCTCGATGGC
>JAFAUR010001072.1 GCA_019243205.1 Acidobacteriaceae bacterium
GGCTTCTATTCGGAGACCGGGCAGCAAAGCATCACTATTCATAGCCGATTTCCGATGGAACATTCCGTGTTTCAGCTCGATCTTCGTATCACCTGTCAGATCAATCGTTCCGACCGAGTTGTCGTCAGCGCGCAGTTTGATCACATCCCCTTCGCGAGACATGATGACGCCGTCAACTTTTGTTTGCTGGCCTTGGGTAAAAGTCCTGGTGTTCGGTTCCACATACCCGAAAACTAAAGCCGCGGTCAAGAGCGCGGGCGCGGTAAAACGAACGAGCTTCAAAGCGTTCGTGCCCGAATTTGAGTGCTTCATATCAACAATCCCCCTAAAAACCTCCTTCTGAGTTCCGTGCAGATTGATGTCTGCCCGTATTCTTTCTGGCCACGATGATTAGACGCCTCCGTAATTCAGGTTGTAACCGTCTTTTTCTATTACGGAACAACGTCTCCCATCCTAGATGGGGCCGAGTGTTATAAACAGAATCGAATGCCGAACGTGAACACAGCTTCATCCAATCCGTCAAAACACTTTTACGGCTGGTGGATAGCAGCCACGACGTTTGTGACCTTCGGCCTCGCTGTTGGAATTCCTTACTATAACCTTCCATTCTTCTACGATTACTTCCAGAAAACGTACCATTGGCCATTAACCCAGATCACACTCGGCTTTCCGCTTGCCGCGCTCCTTACCATCTGGGTCGGGCCGTTGCTTATTCCTCGCTTTAGCCCACGCAAGATGATCATCGTCGGCACCGGATTGACTGCCCTTTCATTCTTCGGTTTTAGCGCCATGAACGGCAGCCTTCCTATCTACTTCTTTCTATACTTCATCTGGACAGTAGGTTACATTTTTTCGGGCCCAATCCCTCACCAGATTCTCGTCTCCTATTGGTTTCAGAAAAAGCGCGGGCGCGCTATGGGTTTTGTCTACGTGGGCGTCGGGCTGTTTGGCGCCCTCGGATCTTTATTTGTTCACTCCATGACGGAAACCTTCGGCTTTCAGACGGCGCTGGTGGCGGTCGGCGGCCTGATGTTTATCACCTGGCCGCTCGCCACTTTCCTGCTGAAGGACAAACCATCGGAGTTAGGTCAGTTCCCGGACGGAGCCTCCCAACCGCCGCCCGACGTTAAGCACGCCCCGCGAAGCTTTCGCGAATTACTCTTCAGCGGCCCATTCTGGCTGCTTCTCATAGGCAGCATGTGCTCCATCGGATCTATCGGATCCATCAACATGCACATGAAGTTCGTTTTTCGCGATGAGGGTTACACCAACCAGGATGTCCTGAACGCGACCTGGACGACGGCGTCCACTGTCATTCTGCTCTCCAGCATTTTGGGACGCATCAGCATCGGCTACTTCGCCGATATTTTCTCCAAGAAACGCGTGATGACAGCCACATACTTTATTGTCGCTGCGACCATCCTCTTGTTGCTCTCCGTGTCCCCCCAACGCCCGTTCTCGCTGTACATGTTCGCCGTGGTATTCGGCTTCGCCATGGGCGCTGACTACATGCTAATTCCATTGATGGCTGCCGAACACTTCGGAGTTAATACCCTCGCGCGCGCGATGGCGATCATCCTGCCGGTCAATACCATCGGCCAGACATGGTGCCCCTATCTCGTTTCCGCCCTGCGTCAGCACTACCGGAATTACGATGCGGCCATGGCAGTCGTGTTCGCAATAGCAATGGTGGGAGCGATATCAATTGCAGCGATGCCAAAACACGCCCCGCTGTTCGCTCAAGCTCCGCTGCCCGATGCCGAGACGAAGCCCTCGCATGTGTAACTCAGTCGCGATTTACGCAGGTCTCGAATCGAGTTGATCGACGCGTAGTCCGTGATCCGGCACAGAATCACTTCGCTGGCCTTGCCGGGCGGCCTTACGTCTGAAATAGTCGATCGTTTCTGTCAACCCTTGCTCTAACTTGACGCGAGGTTCCCATCCCAAAACACGCCGCGCTTTTGTGATATCCGGGCGCCGCACTTTGGGATCGTCTGATGGGAGAGGTTTGAACTCGATCTGGATGTCCGGGCCAAACCTGGCTCGAATTTTGTCGGCAAACTGCAAAATGCTCATTTCGGCTGGATTGCCTAGATTTACCGGATACCGCTCAGTGGATTCGCTGAGCAGAATCAAACCGTTGACAAGATCGGAAACGTAGCAGAAGCTGCGTGTCTGCGATCCGTCTCCAAAGACCGTCAGCTTTACACCCCGAAGAGCCTGATCGATAAAAGCGGGCACCACTCTTCCGTCATTGAGGGCCATGCGAGGCCCATAGGTATTGAAGATTCGCGCTATGGTGGTCTCCAAACCGTACCTTCGGTGATACGCCATCGTGAGCGCTTCCGCGTACCGCTTGCTCTCGTCGTAGCAGGAACGCAGTCCGACCGGGTTCACGTTGCCCCAATAATTTTCCGTCTGAGGATGCTCCAGCGGATCGCCGTAGCATTCGGAAGTGGAAGTGAGCAGGAATTTCGCCTTGTATTTCCGAGCGAGATCCAGCATGTTGCGCGTTCCCGTAGACCCTGATTCCAGCGTCTCTATTGGGTGCTCGAGGTAATCCACGGGACTCGCAAGAGACGCCAGATGCATGACCCGGTGCACCGGAGATCTTATAATTTCGGGATGTTCGATTGGCTGTGTTACATCGAAATTC
>JAFAUR010000240.1 GCA_019243205.1 Acidobacteriaceae bacterium
GGCCTGAGCTCGCGTGCTCCCGCGAAGGTCGTTACCCGCCTCGCCCGAAGAAATCGAGCGAAGCAGCGGCCGGCGACGCTCCACTGCCGGCCAAGTGAGGCTCGCATTCGAGCCATTTTGAGCCGTATCTCCCATCTTGGCGCCTCATATTCAGACAAAGGGTTGGAACACTCGAGTGGAACGCAGGACCCGTACCGGCCGCAATCACCTTCAACTCGCCCTCTCCCCCGCCCCTTTTGCCGAGCCATCGCGCTTGACGAGATTCGTCGCAATCAATGGCCAAAGCCTCGCGTGGCGCCCCGTTTGGCTGAAACGCAACAAGCACAAGAGAAGCACCTGCTCACATCCCAGCAACAACGCCGTGCTTCCGATTGCGTTGCATGCATTTAATGGGCTGCGGCGCTCAATGGGAGCCGCTTTTGGTCGAGAGGCTCCAATTTTAAGGAATTCAGCAACGAGTTGTTCTTTTCCTGAAAGCGCGTTGCATTTTTGTGACTATTGTTCTCACCTCTAAGTTGCGTTTGAGATGAACGCGCGAGACGATTGTCTGAAACCTAAGGACTACCTCTCATTTGCTTCGCCCCCCACCCGATTGACATTGAGCGCCACAATGGATCCGGCGATAGATGCGAGGCTTACCTGCGCTTTCCTTCGCGATCGACGGAGGGCCCAACGGCAATCATCCGAGGTTCCGCCGAACATGGGACTAAGCCACAACTCTTCCCCGCCGCGAGTGCGCTCGCATGTCGGCAGGGTAAGTGTGCTCCTGGCGGACGATCATCCGCTTTACCTGCAAGGTCTTTGCGCCGTGCTCGGGCAGATGGCGGGATATGAGATCGTCGGAATTCACGGCGATGGGCTCTCCGCGTTGCATGGCATCCGTCAGTTTCAGCCCAAGGTCGCGATCCTCGGCATGTCGATTGCGGGGCTCAGCGGCATCGAGCTCTTGAAACAGGTTCAGGACGACGGAATTGCGACGCGCGTCGTTCTGCTCGCGGCAACGCAAAAGGACCTTGCCGCCGCCATCACGCACGGGCCGTGGGGGCTCCTTCCCAAGCAATCCCAGACCGAAACCGTCGCGAAGTGCATGACGTCGGTTGCGGACGGCGAAAGATGGTGCCCGCTCGGTCTTACCGACGCGCCACTGCGCCGCGAGGCGAAGCGGCAAAATGAAAGCGAGAAGATAAAATCGCTCCTCACAAAATCCGAATTGGAGGTCTCACTCCTCGTTGCAGAAGGGCTTTCCAACACGAGCATCGCCCGCCGTATGGGCATTTCCGAGGGAAGTGTCAGGAACGAGCTCTACAATGCTTTCCGCAAGATCGGTGGCATGAATCGTCCCTCATTGATGACGCTGGTGGACCGCCAGCAACGCATGCAGCCCATTAAAGCGCCGCGGGGATCCGATTCTGCGCAAGCAAGCGTCGCGCGTCGATCCGCCTGAGCCGGGCGCTCGCATTGGGTCGCTCGCGATCGAGAAGTCACAGGGTCTACGGCTGGCGCGCATGTGCTAAAATGGCGCGGCCGCCGTTTTTTGCAACTTTAGCTAGAAACAAAAGACTGTCACTTCAGTAAAATATTCCATTTCACGCGGAACCCGCTACGCAATACCATATACTTAGTCGCTCGATCGACAATACAACCACCACGTTGTTGCGCGGTCCGAAAAAAGATTGCAAAAATTCGCGGCGGGAACGAGGGACGGCTTTAGTTCCCATAAGCTCAAGCAATTCAGTGATCGACAAGGTCGTGGGAGGCGGTCGGTTGGTCTGAAATCCATTTTGCGGGGTGCGCGTGCGGTCAAAGCTATCCCTACCGCCGATCACCGTCACGGGACGTGACAGGAAGGACGTCGTCACTTCTCTTTCGCTCTGGTTCGCGGCGAGACCCAAAGCGGAAGTGGACGATGCTCCGCGAAATCGCACGGCCGAGTCGCGTGCAGCCTTGCGTTTCGTTTGTCTTGAATTGCTGCAAGCGCGCACCGTCGCGAGGATTTATCTCGAGCGCCGGCAGCGTTCGAGCGACAACCAGTTGAGCATCGACGCGTGGCAGGCCCATCGAGGAGCGCTCGCACTCGAACTTTCGCTCTCCGATTGGACCTCGGTGGTCTCAGCCTATGACGCCGTGAGCAGTATCTCGAGCGGAGCTTGCGACGCGCATTCGGCAGGCGGCGCGCCCAGCGTTTTGAGCGCGTCGGTTTCCTCTCCGCGAATCAACGTGGAGCTGCTCACGCCCAGGCTCGAAGCAATCGAGCGGGGTTGCATGGCGCTCGCTCCCTACGCGCTCGACATCATGCGCGATCCGGTGTGAGTGGACCAAGATCGTCAAAATGCAGACACCGCCTCAAGGAGTAATGGCATGCAGCACGCCTGGGCGCGCGATTGACAGGATGACGATTGCGACGGCTGCCAAGCCGATGATGGCAAGCACCGCGACAAGAGCGGCCGACCACCCCCGGGCCAAGATTGCCTCGGCAATTCCGGCTTGGCCACGCCGGCTCGAGCCGCCGGTGCCGGGATAATGGAGCGCGAGTCCTTCGCCGTCTCGGCCACCCGGGTCTTTCGCCAGCACGTCGACCGCGAGCCTTCGATAGGTCAACACCCGCCGAGGCGTACGT
>JAFAUR010000364.1 GCA_019243205.1 Acidobacteriaceae bacterium
GACGAATATCGGTGATTGAAACTGAACTTTTGGCTTGCTCCTGGCTCGAGCTCAGCATCATTCCTTTTACCAACTCGTCGATGCCATGCCGCCACTCTCCGGTTGAGACCAGTTGGTCGGCGTCCGCTGTAAACAGGCTGCGAACACGATCGGGCGCCTTCTCGTTACGAGCGAGGACATAACTGGCAATCGTGGCCCTGATTGCATCCTCATCCGCCGGCGCAGTGCCAGCGACACACGGTCGAAGAGATAACAGCAAAGAAAAACAGATGACGGCCCGCATGTTGCTCATCATATGCAAAAGGCTTAGTAGGTCTTCCGGCTCAATATGTGCGTATGCACAATTTTGCGAATAGCCTGGCCCGGTGTTAATCATCAAGTGTTCAGGCGGCAGGGATGCGTTCGAGACTGCGCGGAAGCGAGTAGTTGGGCGAGTTGAGCTTTAGACCTAACAATTTCTGGTTGTCGAGTTTGGCTTCATCGATGAGGACTGCCCAGCTGTGGCGTTCCGCGCGGCGGTTTTCGTTCGCTTTGCGGCGTGATTGTTCGGCTTTTTTGCGACGCTGCGATTCGAACCCGATTTCCGCCTTTCGCTTTTCGGCTCTTAGCTTTGCGAGCTGGTCGAGGCACTTGTGGAAGGCGCGATCGTTTGTGGTCTGGTAGCGCAGATAGAGTGCGAGTTGTTTTTCGTTCGATTGATCGCAGGTGTTTTGGAGGCGGATAGCGCGCTGCTTGAGCCAGTAATGCTGGGCGAGACTCTCGACCAGCAGGGATTCGGTCGGCGTGGACGGATTGTGTTCGGCACCGAGAGCTTCGAGGAGCTGGTCGAAGTCGGACTGGTTTTCGTCGACGAGGACGCAGAATGCGCCGGCGAATCCGTGGCGGAAGTTGTTGCGCGAGGAGTGTGATTTGCCCTCGTCGGTGCGAGGTCCAGTGCTTTTTTGGGCGTTGATTTTGTTTGCGGTGATCTGGGCGAGGGTCGACATCGGTGTGTTCCTTTACGAAAAAAGCCGGCGCGATATCGCGTCCGGCGTAAGATTTCGGGAGCCTGCGAGCTCCACAGTTTGAGTGTAAGGGGCGATGTCAAGTGTTTTTGCCGAAAACGGTCGGAAAATAAGGGTTTCGGGCCTGTGACCGAGTTTGGATTGGAATGGATCGGTGAAGCGTTACCCGGTATTCCGCCTCGCCAAGGTACTTGATTCTGCAATGGCCGAGGGTACGTGCTTCCACGAAGTACAAAGCTCATTCATTCAGGGGATTCCCAGCGTTCGTCTGTGCGAAGAATTGTAGCGGCGAGATTGTGTAAAAGTCTGAACTTTACCTGTCGGATATCATGCTGAAGCTTGAATCTGTCAGACACCCGCCCAAACTCAGCCACTGCTGGTCACGTCTCATTTTCCGGTTTGCCGACGGTCGGGAGTTGATGACAATCCGCCTCGCATCGGCTCTCCGGCGTTGATCGAAGGTCTCTCCGGTCGAGAACCCCGCCGCAGGACATCAGCGTCATAGGGAATACGATTCGGGCGGGCCGGTCTGGCGCGTTCGGGCGGCAGTGTCACACTGCCCTCGTGCCCCGTGTCCAAACTAAGAGACATGCTGAGGCATCCGAATCCGCTCGCCGACGCAGCCATGACCGAGGCCGAAGACCGGGGCCTCGTTCGGCTGGTGCAGTCGGGCAGCAAAGAAGCTCTGGAACTGCTCATAAGCCGGCACCAGCGCTGGATCTACAACATCGCCCTGCGGATGGTGTGCTTGCCGCAGGATGCTGAAGACGCAACACAGGAAATTCTCGTCAAGGTCCTCACGAAGCTGTCGACCTTCCGCGGTGAAAGCCAATTCCGGACGTGGTTGTACCGGCTCGCGGTCAACCACTTGCTAAACATGAAGCGCGGCCAGGCCGAAGCCAAGGAGTGGACCTTCGAGGACTACGGCCGCGAACTGGACCACACTCCGGAGGACGATCTACCCGCGCCGGATTCCGAGCGACCCGATTCGCAGCTGCTGTTACAAGAGGCGAAGATCGGATGTACTTCCGGAATGCTGCTCTGCCTTGATCGCGAGCAGCGGCTTGTGTACGTGCTTGGTGAGATCTTCGGTGTAACAGACCGCGTGGGAGCCGAACTACTCGACATCTCGCGCGACAGCTTCCGCCAGAAGTTGGCCCGCGCTCGCCGTGATCTGTGCAGCTTCATGCAGGGCAACTGCGGGCTAGTGAAGGAATCCAATCCGTGCCGCTGCGCAAGGAAAACCCAGGGATTTATCAAGCTCGGCTACGTCGATCCGCAGAATTTATTATTCGCGCGTGAGCGCATCACCGAAGTGCGAGACGTGGCGGGAAAACGGTCCGAGCAGCTCGATACACTCTACGACGCATACGCTGAGATCCACCGGAGCCACCCATTTCAGGAGTCGCCCAACTTCGCCGGCTCCCTTCGGGCGCTCATCGATCGAGCGCGCGAGTTTGAGTCGGTCTCAACTAGTGGGAAGACCTCATGAATACAAACACCGATACAGTCACTGAAACAATCATCTCGCTCGAGCGCCAAGCGCTGAACCATTGGAATCGCGGCGATGTGGAGGGCCAGCTCAGGTTCTATGCCGACGATGTAACCTACTTTGACCCGATTACGGCCACACGCATTGACGGCTGGCCGGCGGTCGCGGACTACTTCCGTACCGTTTGGGCGGGGAAGGTCAACATTCCGCGCTACGACATGGTTGAACCGCGCGTGGTGGCCGGGTCCGACATAGCTGTCCTGTCCTATAACCTCGTGAATTACTTTCCTGGTCTCGATGGCTCAGAAACAGTCGGGACTCGCTGGAACTCAACGCAGGTTTACCGTCGGGCCGGCGATCAGTGGCGCGTTGTCCACGTACATTGGTCATTCACGAAGCACCCGGCG
This sequence comes from Acidobacteriaceae bacterium, assembly GCA_019243205.1. Lineage (GTDB taxonomy): Bacteria > Acidobacteriota > Terriglobia > Bryobacterales > Bryobacteraceae > Bog-105. Next base: position 2,904 of record JAFAUR010000364.1, read on the forward strand.
TTTGACAACATGGCCCTCCAAGGCTAGCCCCTACGGCTGCTTCGTCCCGGTCAAGATTACGTGCGCAGGTGAATAGCGCCCCTGATTATGTGATTATGCGCAGGCAGTTCTAAAGAACGCACATTGAGCAGGATCACGCGCAAACCGGAAATTGAGAATTTTGCGGCTGTCGCCTGACAGTCGCAAGGTCATCAAACAGCGCGCGGTGCAAGATCAAGCTGAGTTATTACAGACATGCAGGTCGCGTTCCTCGCCTGACAATTCGGCAAAGGCGGTCAATGAACAGGTTGATCGGAAACACGCTTCCGCCATTAATTGCGATCGGCACACCAGAGCGGGGCCATACTGTGGAGGGCACCTGATACGTTGGGCCTTCACAGCGCACGACTGTCAAAACAGTATAGTGTTGCGAAGGACGAAGAAGTATAAAAGCCAAATAGGCGGTACTGTGAACCGGCTCGGGCGCGAATTGCCTACACGAATGCCGACACGTTTTTTGTCACCTGATAGTCCGCTCGGGTCCGAATCTGCGAGTCCTCCGCCCTGTTTCACGAGCGCAGTGGAGATGGCGGACCTTATTCGTAAGAAGAAGCTTTCCGCTCGCGAAGCGCTGAAGGAGCACCTCAAGCAGATCGATCGCGTCAATCCCAAGGTGAACGCAATCGTCACTCTCGTTGCCGATATGGCGGCTGAAGCTGCGCTGCGCGCCGACGAGATGCAGGCGCGTGGAGATCCGTTGGGCGCGCTGCACGGTCTGCCGGTGGCTCACAAGGACTTGATGGAGACGCGCGGTATCCGGACCACGTTCGGGTCGCCCCTGTTTAAGAATTACGTTCCCGCGCTAGACAATATGGTCGTCGAACGCATGCGGCGCGCGGGCGCAGTCATCGTTGGCAAGACCAATACGCCGGAATTCGGAGCAGGGTCGCAGACGTTTAATACCGTGTTCGGCGCAACGCGTAATCCGTACGATCCCAACAAGACTTGCGGCGGTTCCTCAGGCGGAGCGGCTGTCGCGCTCGCCTGCGGGATGGTGCCGGTCGCGACCGGATCCGATACCGGAGGCTCGCTACGCAATCCTGCCGCTTTCTGCAACGTCGTCGGATTTCGCCCCTCGGTCGGCCGTGTTCCGGATCCTGCGGCGCGCTTTGGGTGGTCTACCCTCAGCACCATGGGCTGTCTCGGGCGCTCCGTCGCCGACCTCGCGTTGTCGCTCAGCGCCATCGCCGGGCCGGACCCGAATACGCCGCTCGCGATGGATCAGTCCGGCGATATCTTTTCAGCCCCGCTCGAGCGGAACTTCAAGGGTGTGCGGGTTGCCTGGTTTAAAGACCTGGGTGGAGTGCCGTTCGATCCTCGCGTCCGGAGCGTCATCGACACGCATTGGGCCACGTTTGAATCTCTCGGCTGCATCGTTGAAGCGGCTGAGCCCGACTTTGCGCCCGCCGAGGTCTCCTTCCGAACCCTTCGTGCGTGGACTGCAGCCACTAATTATGGAAAACTTTTCGAGCAACATCCTCATGCCTTCAAGGACACGCTCAAAGCCGAAATCCAGTCAGGCCTGAAACTCACCGGCGAGGACATCGCGCGCGCCGAAGTTGCCCATACTCTGCTCTGGCGGCGTTTTCAGGCCTTTCTCGGGAAGTATGAATATTTCATTCTCCCGACTACGCAAACGCCCCCGTTCGACATCAATATGCCGTACCCGGCGGAGATCGGCGGCGTGCGCTTCGAGAGCTACATCGACTGGATGAAGTCCTGCTGGTACATCTCGGCCACCGGTAATCCCGCAGCATCAATCCCAGCTGGTTTTACGCCTGAAGGTCTTCCCGTCGGTTTGCAGATCGTCGGCCGTGACAAACGGGATTTCAGTGTTCTGCAACTTGCGCACGCATTCGAACAAGTGACCGGTTTTGGCAGGCGACATCCAGCTCTGGCCTTGAGCTGAATCTAACCGTAAGGGTTTCCAGGTTATCGCGCGTCGGATGTCTGAAACGTCTTCTCCTGGCCGTACATCGTCAGCAGTGGATGTTTTACCTGGGCACGAAACTCGTACACATGGTTTGGAGTGAGCCCCCGCAAGGTGTATGTAAATTCTCCGGTTCTCGTCCGAGGGCTTGCCGGCAAATCGGTCCAAGGCTCAATCCGTTCCGAAAGATCGGTTCCGTCCTTCTTGATGCGATATTGAAAGCCCACCTCCACGCGTTCTACGTTGCCCATTGCGGCCAGGCTTCCGTGTAGAGTTTCGTGGCCGGCGCGCGGGTCCCAATCAGCGGTGAGCGTGATCACCTCCGGCGGTGTCATCGCCGGCTCCACATGCGTCATCTTGAGCACGACAGGGTTGGGCCAACCGCGGTCCGTGTAGAGCCGCTGCCCTCGATAGGCCGTGACGTGCAGACCATCCGAGTCTTCGGTCCAAGTGGTTTTGGGCTTGACTTCGGGCTTGTATTCTACAATTTCGTCCGATTGACCTAACACGGAAATCGTAGTCTGGGCAGTGGTGCGGACTGAGCGCAAAGTAATCGTTTTTGCGTCTCCCAGCTTCCAGTGGGTATCACCGGTGATGAAGGCATAGACGGTTGCGTCGGCTTTCGCCTTGGTGAACCAGACATTTTTTTCATTCGTGACCACCCACGCACGCGCGTCGCGGATCGCTTCGCCGTTCACAAAATTCCAAAGCGCGATCTCTCGCAAGCGTGCATCCTGTTCGTCGGCGATGGCTCCGTTAGGCTTAGGTCCGATGTTCAGAAGCAGGTTCCCGCCCTTGGCGCGTGTCTCGATGAGAGTGTCAATCAGTTCCGTTCCTGATTTGTAGTGCTCGTTCGTAGCCTTCCACGGCCACTCCGTGCCCATGGTGAGATTTCCCTCCCAGGCGCCCGGCAGCGCGACTCCGGGCGTGTATTGTTCGGGTGTTTCCATAACGCCCCGTGTAATGACGAGCTTGGGCTGCAAACTCCAGGCATAGTCGGTCAATTGCTCGGCCGGTCCATCGAAAAAGAAGTAATCGATCGGGCCATATTCGGTCAACAGTTCCTTAAGTTGACGTTTTGTGTACGCCATGAATTCCGGAATGTCCTGCGGGTACACGCCCTTCACGTGACGGTTGATGGTGATGTGGTGTTGATAGAGCCACCAGAAGTCATCGGGAGAGAAATAAAGGCCAATAGCGATGCCCTGCTTGCGGAATGCTGTGATCATTTCGCCCATCACATCTTTGCCGTACGGCGTGTGCATCACGCTGAATTCGGTTGTTTGGGTGTTCCACATACAGAAGCCGGCGTGGTGTTTCGCGGTGAACATGACGTACTGGAAGCCCGCCAGTTTGGCTAGCCGGGCATAGTCGTCGGGCCGGAACTGATCCGGATTGAAGTACGCCGGCAGTGTT
>JAFAUR010000586.1 GCA_019243205.1 Acidobacteriaceae bacterium
CGCGTACACTGCCGCGGCTGCTCTTGACGAGAGCACGCCACCGGCTTTGCTTATCTCCAGCTTCAGTGTGTCGCCTCAAGAGATTGCTGCAAGGGCCGGAGAGATGCTGGGTACCAAATTCGAGTTGGAGCGCATGGGGAGCTTGGAAGATTTGAGGAGTCAGAATAGACGCGATCGGGCCGCCCATCCTGAGTGCGAGAATGAGGTGTATGCAAGCTGGCAACAGGGCCAATATCTTCAGAGCATGTTCAGCACCCACCATTCCGAGTTGGATAACGGTCGTTATCCCGGGCTGACGTGGGCTACGCTCGAGCAAACGCCGACCGGGATCCTGAATGGGAGACCACAGGGGCAGCCAGCATGACTCCGCACAAGATCCTTCAGAAGAACACCGACGCGCCCGCTTTCTGGCAGGTGGATATTCTTTGGCTGATTCTGGCCAGTGCCGAAACCACCAATGGCGAGTACTCGCTTATTGAGGAACTCTGCCCTAAGGACTCCGGGCCCCCGCCACACACTCACGTTCAGCGAGAGATGTTCTACATCATAGAAGGTGAGGTGAAGTTTACGGTGGGCGAGGAGGTTCTGGACGCAAGCGGCGGCACATTCATTTGTGTTCCGCCCGACACCGTCCACAGCTTCAGGGTCATATCGGAAACAGCGCGGATTCTGAACTCGTACACACCCGCAGGCTTTGAGCGAATCATTTTCGAGGCTGGTGTTCCGGCTGCTTCTCGAACGTTGCCCCCGAAAGGACTCGCACCACGAGTAGATCCGGAAACGCTCTCGAAATTGATCCGCGATGTCGGAATGACCGTCCTCGATAGAGAAGATGTTCTCCGAAAGTAGTTTGGACTGGCCGGCGGCGTTGATGTCGGTGTGCGAACTCTACAAAGTCTGCAAGCGCCGGTACTGTGATGGTGAGTGACCGGTTTCCCGGCGGAATGTGCGGGCAAAGCTGTTCGAGCTTCCGATTCCAACGGCGGCTGCGATTTGTTCGACTGACCATTCCGTTGTCACCAAGAGATCGCGCGCCTTTTGCATCCGCAGCCTTCTTTGAAAAGCAAATGGAGCACAGCCTACTCTTGCGGTAAACGAGCGGGAAAAGTGGTAAACGCTCGAGTTGCAGAGTCTTGCTAAATCGAGGAGGCGAAATTCGCTCTCGGGTGCGGATTGCATTGCTTCCACTGCTCTAGCGAGCCGTTCTGTGCTAAGAAGACCGGCGGGGGTGTTGATCTTAGCCGTGGAGAAGAGCCTCAGCACGCGCCGAACGATCAGGCTTCGTGCGTGGTCCACCATGAGTGGTGAAAGCTCGCCCGTCAAGACGTATTCATCCATGAGTAGCTGAGCAACGGACTGTGCTCCCGTTTCGATGCGGTAGGTCGGAGCCGAGGCAGGAACACAAAATCCGCTCTGATCGGCAAGTTCCCGAACGGTTTCGCCTGTCCAATACAGGTTGAGCAGCTCTCCATAACCATCCCACACGGTTCGATGCGGCTCGCCTGGCGGAATATAGACGACTGATCCCGGAGTAACCAAGCTGGCCCTTGGGCGAGAGGCGCGGTTTCTGCTGATGAACTGGACGCCAGATGCGCGGAACACCACCGACATCTGGGCTTCGGGATGTTCGTGCTCCGGCGCGAGAAATTGGCTTTTGCGTACTACCGCGGCAATCGCCTCATTTGGGTTAATTTTGCATTGATAGCACCCTTGGGCAAAAGGATCCTGATTAACTTGAGGGTATTTGCTATCCGCTGCCATAGCTGAGTATACGCACAGTTCGAGATGATGACTGGGTGCCGTCCGTCTCGGAAACATCCACGTTTAGGGCCTAAGAAGTGTTAATCCGGTTCGGGTTGCGCTTTTTCTCCGTTCACATGCAGCACCACCGATTTCAGCTGGCCCGCCTCCGTGTAGCTCTGAATGAGAGCTTTTAATGATTGCTGAGTAGTTGGGCGTCCTCTCGACCCGGCAACGAAAACCGGTTTAATAGCAGGTCTTGAGCAACGGCCTACTGTTTGTTAACCTCTCTCGGGCCTGGAAGCTGGTTTATTCCTCTACTGATCCCGGTCAAGTATTTTTCTTTTCGGGGACAATCATTTTTCCCGTTTCATTGAGCATCGAGATTGCCGTGAAGTCTTCTTGTTTGGCGAAGACATCGTGTGTCGCTGGGCCCGTGACGGAGGGTTGAGATTGTTCTTCCAGACACCGAGCAGCGGTCGATAGGTTAGGCTCCAAAAGCGAACAGCTCTGAGGCAAGATTTCAGGGGATGCTGAGATATCACCTCGTGGGCGCCGTTGCGTTATAGAGCGTCCCAGCGCGCCACTTTTCGATACAAAGTCTCCGTCAATAAATAAATAAAGGATCGGGGCTGAAACCGCTATGCTGGTCATGCCTGAGAGGAGGACAGGGCTCTCCAGGGATGGAACCCGAGCGCCTACTCAGGTGCGGGCATGATGCGGGCGGCGAAGAGCCGCCCAGTCTGCAAGGCATGCCTGCTGGAAAGCGTTAAATCCCGGGGCTTGGGGCAGAGCCCCATTTTGAATTCGACTTCTTCTTATTCAGAGTTCGACTCGGCTTTTGCTTTCTTTGCCTGCTCTACCCGATAACTCGGGATATTCAACTCAAGGATTACGCAGTGGTGAACAAGACGGTCAATCGCCGCCGCCGTCGTCATCGGATCTTTAAAGATGCCTTCCCACTTGGAAAAGGGCAGGTTACTCGAGATCAGAACACTCCCACGCTCATAGCGTTCGGCAAGCAGTGTGAATAACACTTCCATTTCCTCGCGACTCTGCTGTACGTAGCCGAGATCGTCCACGATCAACCCTTCAAAGGCGGCCAGGCGCTTGATGAACCGACTCAGCTTCAGATCGCGCTTGGCCACGAGCAGATCCTGGACCAGCAGGGCCGCAGTTGTAAAGTAGATGCGGCGCCCCCGGGCAATCAGTTCCTGACCGATAGCGCAGAGAAGATGAGTCTTTCCGCTCCCTGGATTGCCAAAAGCCAAAACGTTTTCACATCGGTCCAGAAACTCACCCTCCAGCAACGTTTTCGTAACTAAGACAACTTTCGGCGGCAGACGTTTCAGACTGAAAGTGGTTAATGACTTCTCGGCTGGAATACGCGATTGGCTCAGCAATCGCTCAATCCGTTTCCGTTGCCGATCCTCGCACTCGCGCGTGACCAACTGTAATAGGTAACGCTCATAGCTCAGGGTTTCGCGTTCGGCCAGCCGAGCCGTTTCTTCGTAACAAAGCCGGACCGTAGGCAGCCGGAGTTCGGTTAACCCTTCTGTGAGCGCTGCTTTGACATCCGTTACTTCTGTCGTTGTCATGCTGCCGCTCCCTCGCAGAGCAGTTCATCGAACACCGCCAGCGATACTGGTTCCACTTCGACTGTGGTCAACAGCGGTGGAGCACCCTGTTGGGTGAGCTCCGCCACGCTAGCAGCATTCAGCGGATCGCTCTGGCCGAGTAGCACCCGAATCGTTTCTTCCACTACCGATTCACCCCGTTTCGCAGCAAGCGCCAGAATCTCCAGATACTCTTTGGCACCTCGCTTCGGTCCGTGCTCTTCGCGCAACGCATCATACGCCAAACGGAACCAACTCATGG
>JAFAUR010000949.1 GCA_019243205.1 Acidobacteriaceae bacterium
CGCTGGCGCCGCCCAGAGTGCCCCCTCCACCGCCCGAGGACATCCCAGAACCGGAAACATCTCAACCGGAAATGCCTCAACGGGAGATCCCGTCGGTACCGCAACCGGAAATCAGTGCACCCGCTGTACATACGAGCGTTTCGCAACGAGAGGTGGCGCCGGCACTGCCTGCTTCCGCCGCAGCAGGAGCATTAGATCCGCTCATTGATCTTGACCATGTCGATGAGATCATCGCGAACGCGAAAGAGGTTCCGTACCGGCCCCTGAAAGATTCCCTGATTGTAAATCTCGCCCGTCCACGAGAGGCTCCGGCGGAAGAGTTCCGGACTCTACGGACGCGCCTGAATCACATGCAGAGTCTACAGCCTCTGCATACCGTGATCGTGACCAGCGCTTCCCCCGCCGAAGGCAAGTCGTTCACGGCGATGAACCTGGCCATCACACAGGCTCAACTTGCGGACAAGCGGGTCCTCCTGGCCGACTTCGATTTTCGACGCCCGACGGTTGATAAGACGTTCCAAATTCCGTGTGCACCTGGCATCACCGACTATCTCCTTGGCAAGGTGAGCCTGGCTGACATCATGTATAGGATTAGCGACACCAGCCTGTACGTGTTGACGGCCGGCGAAGCAGTTCCGAATCCGCTAGAACTGTTGAATTTCAAAGAATGTAAGGCTCTGCTGCACGAACTGCGCAATCACTTCGATTGGGTGATACTCGACAGCCCACCGCTTTTGTTTGCCGCCGATGGGAATCTTCTTTCCACCATGTGCGACGGAACCATCCTCGTTGTCCGCATCGGCACAACCACTTACGATTCCGTCACGCGCGCCTTGCAGTCTCTGTGCGAGAACAACGTGTTGGGCGTGGTGGTGAACGGAGCCCGTCGGGGCGAGCTGTACAGCAAGTACACGTATTATCACGATTACTACTACGCTCCTGAGGGCGAAAACGGCGAAGCGCCTTCGGAATCAGAAACGGACGAAGTTGCCCTCGAACATCATTAGGCGCGGCACTTCTAATCGCGCACCCGGACCGGAACAAGCTACATCCAAAAGTTGTATCTGGAGTTAGCTTTTGAGCACACAAGCACCTGCAATAAGTCAGCCGCCAGACAAGCTTGCTGACACGACGCCTCGCGTACACCAATTGATTCGTTCGCGGTGGAGCCCTCGAGCGTTCTCGTCCCGGCAGATCTCGGATGAAGATCTCAAAACGGTTCTCGAAGCCGCTCGTTGGGCGGCTTCCTCCTACAATGAGCAGCCGTGGCGTTTCATCGTCGCGAAAAAGTCAGATCCGGAAGCTTTTAATCGCGTACTTGGCGTGTTGGTGCCTGCCAACCAGGCTTGGGCGAAGAACGCTTCCGTACTCATCATCATGGCAGCGAAAAAGACCTTTTCGCATAACGGGAGCAACAACTACTATGCCCTGCATGATGCCGGCGCGGCTCTGGCCAACTTGTTTCTGCAAGCCACCGCGCTCGGGTTTCACGGGCATGGGATGGCGGGCTTCGACCGTCAAAGGGCCCAGCTCGAATTGAACATCCCCGAAGACTTTGAGCCCGCGGCAGCAGTCGCTCTGGGTTATGCCGGCAAACCGGAAGACCTGGAACTCGAGAATCACCGCAAAATGGAGGCGGCGAAACGTCAGCGAAAGCCGCTATCCGAGCTCGCCTTCAGTGGCACCTGGGGACAACCGCTCGTTACGTAAGGTGACGATTGTTGCTCCCCAGCCGCCTGCCTCTGACGGCGCATCGCAACAGGTGAGCACTCCTGGGGTTCGCGTAAGTACCTTTCTGACCATTTCTCGCTGAACACCGATTCCTCTCCCGTGAATAATTCGGAGCGCGGTCAAACCTAAACGCTGTGCCTCTTCGAGATACGCTTCGAGAGCTGCCTGAACGTCGCGCGGGTGGAACGAGTGGAGATCGAAGACGTCACTGATGGGGATCCGGATCGGTTCCGAATCTTGCATGAGAGCCTAATGCGGAATATGTGACGTCCAGCTGTGCGGCTGAGGGGCGGGCGGCGTTCCTTCGGCGCTCGTGCTTCCGCGTGGCGGCGCATTTCCGAAGTTGAGTTCGCTCTCTGAAAACGAGATCTGCCGGTCCAGAACCATCTCGACCGTCGAGCCCTTGCTCAGAGTTGCATCAGGGCCTCGACTTGCGAGAACTCCGATGAGACCGGCAGCAGCGCCTACACCTGTTCCTATTCCGGCGCCCTGACCCGTGTTGCCCGCAGCTGCGCCGATGCCGCTCCCGATGATGGTTCCCGCGACCGTGCTTCCGACCACCGTTCCCACATCGCCCTTCTTATCGCCCGGTCCGGTGATCTTGCTGTCTTCGTGTTTCAGGGTTTGATCCGACCGCGCATCAATCGCCCCCAGATCAGCGCGAAAATCCCTGCTTGTGCCATTCGGCAAAGTCAGCGAATCGAAGCGGACCTGCATTTCGCCCCGGCCTTTGATATGGCCCGGCCGTTTCACTTCAGTCACCGTGCCGGTCACCCAGCTTCCTTGCGGGATGATAATCCGCCCTTGCGAAACAATCGGAAAGGCGGTTTCGAGGTAAATCCGGTCGCCTGGGTGAGCCGCTTTCGTACTCACACTATTGATCATGGACAGTAGGATGTGAGTTCCCGCCTCGACCCGATAGGTACCCTGGTCAGCTGCCGCGTTCTCCCGTGCCTTCAATCCTCCCGGCGCCTGCGCGGGAGTAGCTGTTGATGAGGTCTGCCCAGACATTAAGCTGGTCGCGGCGAGGACGAAAAGCGCCAGAGATCTGCTCATGAGAGATTCCCTTTCGAGTCTATCTCTCCGTTTGACGCCTAAGCTATCAGCTGGTTCCAGCCGCGATAACAGCTGTCCGACGTCGCGACTGGATTATATGGACGGCTTTGCGCAGGACCGTACTCACCGGCAGAATCTCCAAATCGCTGATACGCACCCACCGGCAACAGCCTGGATCCTGTGGAATGGAAGCTTCGACTACCGAGAAGCGATAGCTGTGGAAGGTGATGCCGTGCCGGAAGTGCCCGAGTGTCCCGAGCACCGCCACATCGGGAAGCTGTGTCGGTTCAGGAAGCTCCCAAAATCCAGCCATGAGCTTTGAGCCGTCGGGCCGTTGCCATACGAGAGCGCTCCCCTCGCGTTCAATCCAGTAGACCGTCCTTTCCTGTTCCACGCTCTTCCTGGTCAAAATCTTCACTGGAAATTCGTTTTGTCGTCCCTCGCCTCGCGCTTTGCAGACGGACCCTACCGGGCAGATAAGACATTGCGGGTTTTTCGGAAGACAAACGGTAGCGCCAAGCTCCATGATGGACTGGTTGTACTCGGCGGGCTTGCGAGGATCGAGCATGGTCTGCGCTCGCGCTGCAAATTTTTTCCGTCCCGCGCTCGATGCGATATTTGTCCCGTCCGCGAGCACTCTGCTCAAAACCCGCAAGACATTCCCATCCACCACGCCATGCGGGAGATCGAACGCAATGCTGGCGACCGCGGCCGCGGTGTAGTCGCCGACACCCGGCAATTGTCGGATGGCGAAGTGAGTCGCCGGAAATTCTCCACGTTCAGCGATTAGCCGGGCGGCTTTCTGGAGGTTCCGAGCGCGGTAATAGTATCCGAGCCCGGCCCAGCTGGCGAGCAGCCTGGATTCCGAAGCCGCTGCTAGCCGGTGCACGTCAGGGAATTGAGCGAGGAAACGCTCGTAATACGGAATGACGGCCGCAACGCGGGTCTGCTGCAGCATCGTTTCTGAGATCCAGATGGCGTATGGATCCTTTGTACGCCGCCACGGCAAATCGCGCTTGTGCCCTGCGTACCACGCAAGCAGATCACGCCGGAAAATTCGAAGTTCCTGATCAGAAAGCATGAGGTTGGCAGGATCCGGACATCGGTGGCCGCATCTTATACTAATGGGAGTTCCCGAGTGTGAAGCCGCCTGAGTCTTCGAGCGGACGCGTCGCGGATGTCGATCCCGCCATTAGTCCAGAAAATGCCGGAAAATCCAAGCTTACCTAGTTGCGAATCGGCGGTCGCTGCAGATCTCGCCCAGGTTTCGCACACTGACGCTCTGGTGGTTCGGGGCGCGCGCGTCCATAACCTGAAAAACATCACCGTTGAGATTCCGCACAATCTGCTGAGCGTTGTGACAGGTGTATCGGGCTCGGGAAAGTCATCACTCGTGTTCGACACGATCTATGCGGAAGGACAGCGGCGCTACGTCGAGTCGCTCTCGGCATATGCACGACAGTTCCTGGAGCGAATGGAGAAGCCCGATGTCGACGAGATCGTCGGGATCGCGCCGCCCATAGCCATCCGGCAGAAGAATCAAACGCGAAATCCTCGATCGACTGTCGCGACCGCGACCGAGCTGTATGATTTCATGCGGCTTTTGTGGGCGCGCGCCGGACGCATCTACTGCCCCAACGACGGAACACGAATCCAGAAGGATACCGTCGATCAGGTCGCGGACGTGATGCTTAAGGAGCCGGAAGACTCTCGCTGGTATGCGCTGTTTCCGGTTCGAGCGGACAAAGCCGATGCGGCTGCGCTGCGCGATCGGCTGTTCGATCTACGCAAGAAAGGATTCAATCGCCTGTTTCAGTCGGGCAAAACGTTCGAGTTTTCGACCCCGGAATCACTGCTCGACATCGACTTTTCCCAACCTCTGTTCGTGCTGGCGGACCGGCTCGTCATTCGTGAAGATCTTCATCAACGGCTAGTCGACACGATCGAAATCTGCTATCGCGAAACAGGTGAAGTTTTCTTCGAGCAGGCGGGTGTCGCCGAGCCTCGCGTACTTCACTTCACCGAAAAATTCGCCTGCAAGGTGTGCGGGAAGGAAGCTCCGGTACCCGAGCCGACCCTTTTCAGTTTCAATAACCCGATCGGAGCCTGCCCGGTGTGCCAGGGTTTTGGCAACACAATCGATTATGACTTCGATCTGATCGTTCCCGATCCGACGTTGTCGATTGAAGACGGTGCGATCGATCCCTGGACCAAACCGCAGTACACCTGGTATCTCGAAGAGACTTTTCGGACAAAGGCGCGCGGCAAAGTGCGGCTGAATGTTCCGTATGCCGATCTCAAGAAAGACGAGCTTGAGTTCGTTCGCAAGCACGTCATGCGCTTCTTCGCCGAAGTCGAACGGAAGAAGTACAAGGTGCACGTGCGGGTGTTTCTCAGTCGCTATCGCGCCTACACGACGTGTCCGGCTTGCCGTGGCGCGCGACTGCGTCCGGAGGCGCTCTGGGTCCGTCTGGATAAGTGCAACATCGCAGAAGTGTCCGCGATGAACATTCGGAGTGCCCGGCAATTCTTCGATTCGCTCGAGCTGAGTCCGGAAGAACTGGAGATTGCCGATAAGATTCTGGGCGAGATCAGGCAGCGCTGCAAATTCCTAAATGATGTCGGGCTCGAATATCTGACTCTCGATCGTCTGTCCGCCACGTTGTCTGGCGGCGAGGCGCAGCGCATCCAACTGGCAACATGCCTCGGATCGCGGCTTGTTGGAGCAGTCTATGTTCTCGACGAACCGTCGATCGGTTTGCACAGCCGCGACACGTCGCGCCTTATTCGGATTTTGAAAGATCTGCGCGAACTTGGGAATACCATCATCGTTGTCGAGCATGACCCCGAGATCATGGCCGAGGCGGATTACATACTCGACTTGGGGCCCGGCGCCGGCGAAAATGGCGGACGAGTGACCTTTGCAGGGACGTACAATCAGCTGCTGTCCGCGACCCCGCAGCGTGACAAAGACGGTGTTTCGCTGACCGGCCGGTACCTACGTGGAGATCTGTCGGTGACGCGGTCTCTTGATCGCAGGAAGGTGAATCCCAAGAAAACGATTCGGTTCTTTGGCGCGCGCGCCAACAATCTGAAAAACGTGGACGTCGAGATCCCGCTCAACATGATGGTTGCCGTTACCGGTGTCTCCGGGTCCGGCAAATCTAGCCTCGTGCATGAGGTAATTTATCGCTCCCTTGATGAGCAGGTCAACAAGGAGCGCCAAGGGGCAAAGAACAACAACGAAGGCGAGAGCGCAGCCCGCAAGGTTCCTGTGAAGCGGGTTGACCGCGCGGATCTTTTGACCAGCGTCGTTATGGTGGACCAGTCGCCTATCGGGCGCACTCCCCGGTCGAACCCGGTGACGTACATCAAGGCATTCGATCTGATCCGGGATCTGTTTGCGTCCACTCCGGAGGCTCAGCGGCGCGGGTATAGCTCCGGGCACTTCTCGTTCAACATCCCTGGAGGACGTTGCGAAACCTGCCAGGGTGATGGAACCGTTACAGTCGAGATGCAGTTCCTCGCAGACGTTGAGCTCGTGTGCGAGGAGTGCAAGGGAACGCGCTATAAGCAAACCACGCTAGACGTTCTGTACAAGGGCTTGAACGTTCATCAGGTCCTGCAGCTGACAGTGCGTGAAGCCCTTTCCTTTTTTGCCGATACGCCGCGATTGGCAGCGCGCCTGAAAGTTCTGGTCGATGTGGGATTGGGCTATCTGAGGTTGGGTCAATCGGCGACAACGCTGAGTGGCGGAGAAGCACAACGCGTCAAATTAGCTGCGCACCTAGCACAGGCAAGTTGCGAAGGAACGCTTTTTCTGTTTGACGAGCCGACTACGGGGTTGCACTTCGATGACATCGCCAAGCTGCTCGCCTCTTTCGAACGGCTGATCGCCAATGGCGGCAGCATTCTTGTCATCGAGCACAATCTCGAACTGATCCAAGCGGCAGACTGGGTGATCGACATGGGGCCGGAAGGCGGTGACGCGGGGGGCCGCATCGTAGCTCAGGGCACACCGGAGTCGCTGGCTGACGTTGCCGAATCTTATACGGGCCAGTACCTCAAGCGGGCACTCGCTCATTGTGCGATTGGCGCAATTGCATAGACGGTGAATCTCCTTCGCTCGCTGCCGTCAGTCGACCAGGTTCTGCGTAACCTTCCAGAATTTGGAGGTTTACCGAAACCTCTGCTGACCGAGGAAGTCCGGGCGGTGCTTGCCGAGCGGCGGCGTGATCTCGCAGCCGGTAAAGAAGCACCGAATGCCAGCATTGAAAAATTGGTCGAGGCGCGCCTTCGCGCTCTGCTTTCGCCTTCGCTAAGGCCCGTTATCAACGCGTCCGGAGTGATCCTGCACACGAATCTGGGCCGAGCTCCCCTAACGGAGTTTCATCCCGTATCGCGCTACTCGAACCTGGAGTACGATCTCGAAGCAGGGAAGCGCGGCAAACGGGATGTTCACACGCAGCATCTGCTTGAACACCTGATCCGTCGTCCTGCCATCGCTGTCAACAATAATGCCGCTGCCGTGTTTCTGGTGCTACATGAATTGGCAGGGGGACAGGAAGTAGTTGTTTCCCGTGGTGAATTGATCGAGATCGGGGATGGGTTTCGAATCCCAGAGATTATGGCGCGTTCGGGGGCAATCCTCCGCGAGGTGGGGACGACCAATCGCACTCGCGTCGAGGATTACAGGGACGCCATCAACGAGAAGACGCGGCTCATCCTGCGCGTTCATCCCTCCAACTTCCACATGACGGGATTTACGGCTCGCCCGACTCTAAAAGAGCTCGCCCAACTCGGCCGGGAGCGGGGAATACCGGTTTACGAAGATTTGGGCAGCGGCTGCCTGGTGGACTTGAGCGCCGCAGGCATCAGGGAACCTCTTGTATCAGAAAGCATCGACGCAGGGGTCAATATCGTTTCATTCAGCTGCGACAAGCTGCTGGGAGGCCCGCAGACCGGGATCATCGCTGGTGATGTTGACCTTGTCACGCGCGTACGTCGCAATCCTGTTTACCGCGCGCTGCGAATTGACAAGCTGGTGATTGAGGCACTCGAAACAACGCTGCACCACTTACTTACACAAAACTGGAAAGCGATCCCGACTCTCGAAATGGTCTTTGCGGAGCTCTCGCAAATCAAGCGGCGAGCTGAGACAGCTGCTGCCGCACTGAATATTCTCGAAGTAGCGGTTGCGGAAGGCGAATCGGCAATCGGAGGAGGATCAACTCCCGACAGCGCGCTGCCGACCTGGGTGTTACAACTGGCGGTCCCCAAACCCGATGCCGCCGAAGAAAGGTTACGTTCCGGCAAACCTCCGGTCATTGCGCGGATCGAAGCGGACCGGCTGACGTTCGATATGAGAACAGTTGCGGACGATGAACTCGAGGCGCTGATTACTGCAATTCAAAACGCCTGCATTCAGGACTCATAGCGCCAGACAACCCGTCCGGCGACGATCGTAGCGATGGGTCCCCCTCGAAACCTTTTCCCGTTGAAAGGGCTGTTCCTGCTCTTCGAAGGCGAACGGTTCACGTCATAGGTCCACTCATGATCCACACCGAAGATGGTCACGTCGGCTATAGAACCCGGCCTTAATGTTCCCCGTTCGAGTGAGACCACTTGCGCAGGCCTGTTCGTGAATAACTTCACCAGTTCCGGAAGGCTGATGCGATTGGTGTGATAGAGCTGTTCCAGTGCGAGGCCCAATGCGGTTTCGAGACCGATGATGCCGAAGGGACAGCGCTCGAATTCCTGCATCTTTTCCGCTCCCGCATGCGGCGCGTGATCCGTCGCGATTGCGTCGATGGTGCCGTCTACCAAACCGTCAACAATGGCCTTCACGTCGCGGTTTTCACGCAAAGGCGGTTTCATCTTGTAATTACTGTCGTACGGACGGATGTTGCAGTCCGAAAGAACGAAATGATGCGGCGTGGTTTCCGCGCTGACTTTCAAGCCGTGCGCTTTTGCCCAGGCGACCATCTTCACGGAGTAAGCCGACGACAGATGCGCGACGTGATAGCGGCACCCGGTGACTTCAGTCAAGATCAGATCGCGGGCGACCATAACATCTTCCGAGCTACGCGGAATTCCACGCAGGCCCAGACGGGTTGAGACAATCCCTTCGTGCATGTCGCCCCCGGCGCTCAGGTTCAAGTCTTCACAGTGCTCGATAAGTGGAATGTCCAACTCACGGGCAAACTCCATCGCACGGCGCACGACGCGGGCGTTCATTACCGGTTTCCCGTCGTCGGATATGGCGACGATACCGGCCTGCTTCATGGACGCTATCGCAGCCAGCTCTTCCCCAGCGCTGTGCTTTGTAATGGCGCCGATCGGGTAAACATTGACGACGGCAAAGCGCTGCGCGCGATCGCGGATGTAGCTCGTGACCGTAGCGTTGTCGTTGATCGGCAGAGTATTCGGCATGCAGCAGATGGAGGTGAAGCCGCCTGCGGCCGCGGCACGCGATCCCGTCTCGATAGTTTCAGCGTGCTCAAATCCCGGCTCGCGCAGATGTACGTGGATGTCGATGAATCCAGGCGCCACGATCAGTCCTGAAGCGTCGAACTGTTCGCTGTCCGGATGCGAAAGATCGATTCCGATTTCACTGACGATGCCGTCTTGAATTGCAACATCCGCGACGCGATCGAAGTTCTGACTCGGATCGATGACGCGGCCGTTCTTGATAATGATGCGACTCACTGCGTCAAAACCCTCTCGAGCACGGCCATTCGCACCACAATGCCATTACCGACTTGATTGAGAATTGCCGAGCGCTGCGAATCGGCGACTTCGGAGGAAATTTCGCGGCCGCGATTTATAGGGCCGGGATGCATGACGATTACGTTCGGTCCCGCCAGATCCATATGCTCCGGGCGGAGGCCGAAAAACTGGAAATATTCGCTGGCGGGAAAAGCCGCATCATGTTGGCGTTCCAACTGGACGCGTAACATCATGATGACGTCGGCGCCCCGAATCGCTTTCTCCATATCAGAGGTGAGCTCGATTCCAGGAGCGAGCAGCGCCATCTCACGAGGCAGAAGGGATGCGGGTCCACATAGAACAACCCGGGCGCCAAACTTTGACAGTAGATACATGTTGGAACGCGCAACGCGGCTGTGTGCTATATCGCCGATAATGGCAACGCGCAAGCCTTCGAGACTCGGGCGGCGATCGAGGATAGTGAGGGCATCTAAAAGCGCCTGTGTCGGATGTTCGTGCGTTCCGTCGCCGGCGTTTACGATCGGGATCGGCAGATAGCGCGACAGAAAGTGCGGGGCGCCGGATGCGCCGTGCCGCATGACAATCGCATCCGGCCGCATAGCCGCGAGCGTATTCAGGGTGTCTACCAGTGACTCGCCTTTGGAAACACTCGATCCCGCGGCGGTAATCGAGAGAGTGTCCGCACCCAGGCGTTTCGCCGCGATCTCGAAACTGGTCCGCGTTCGTGTGGACGCTTCGAAAAACAGGTTGACCACGGTCCGGCCGCGAAGCACATCAAGCCGCTTGTAGCTTTCGTTCGGGCGCGGCTGCAGTTCCTTTGAACGCTTCAGGATCGCTTCGATTTCGGTACGGGCGAGTGATTCAATGTCCAGGAGGCCCTTCGCCATGGTCGCATTTACTCTGGCTTCGCGGCACTGGCTACGACTGGCGCCTCGTCTTCCACTTTCTCGACCAGCATCACCTTTTCCTGGCCGTCGACTTCTTGAAACTTAACCTCGACAATCTCGTTCGAGCTCGTCTGAATCATTCTGCCGATGTAGCGTGCTTCGATGGGCAACTCACGGTGGCCGCGGTCTATCAGCACCAACAATTGTACGCGCGCAGGCCGTCCGTGATCGAAAAGCGCGTCGAGAGCAGAGCGAATGGTACGACCGGTGTAGAGCACATCATCCATCAAGACGACGTCTTTGCCGACGATTGGAAAACCGATCTGCCTGGCGTTGAGCACGGGACGGTCCGCAACCGTACTGAGGTCATCGCGATAGAGGTTAATATCGAGGACGCCAACCGGAACCGTGAGGCCCTCAAGACTCTGGATTTTCGCAGCTAAACGTTGCGCCAGGGGCACGCCGCGTCGTTTGATGCCGATAAAAGCGAGATCTTCTAAGTCTGTCGTTTTTTCGAGGACTTCATGAGCGAGACGCACAAGAGTGCGATCGATCTCAGAGGCGCTCATCAATTGTCTTTTGTCTCGTACGGTAGGCATTCAGGTAAGCAGACCGGCGCTCTGAGGCAGATTAGCATGTATGCTCATCCCTGCTTGAGTCGGCCTCGGATGCGGCGAGCCAATTTCTCGATCTCTTCGGTTTTTTTCAAAGTGGCGACCGGCACGACGTAGTTGCCGGCCTTTTCCAGCTGGGTTTTCAAATCCCTTGCGGCCGAGATCAGTTCGTCAGCATCCTTCAAGGCCAGCTCATGGTCGTGCCGGGCGATCTCGTCTTTCATCGATTTACCGTTCGGCAGCTTCCGGTCCGCGTCAGGGTTGGGCGGAATGGGAAGAGATTCTCTTTGGTCTTGCTGATCGGCTCGCTGTGCGTTCAAGCCGACCGCCCCGAGAACTGCGAGAAGCGCGAGCCGACGCGAGTGGGCCATACGGTTGCTATGATAAGCCACTTATGTGCTGCCATCGTGAGTTGAGGAGACGGGTCCGTTGGAGGTAGGCGTAGGTTTGATCGGACTCGGCAACGTCGGCCTGGGCGCGTTGCAGATCCTGGTGGAAAACTCTCAATCGATCACCGATAAGCTGGGCTTTTCTCTCCACGTGAGGGCGGTTTGCAGCCGTCATGTGGGCTCGAAGAAATTGCCTTCGCTTGATGGCGCCGTGGTGCGAACCTCCGATTGGCAAGACGTGGTCCGGAATCCCGATATCGACATCGTGGTGGAGCTGATCGGCGGGACGGCAACGGCCGGACACGTCATTGAAGCGGCGTTGCGAGAGCAGAAATCCGTGGTTACTGCGAACAAAGAGCTGATCGCGTTGCGCGGCGCGGAGCTGTGGTCGCTCGCAAACCAGAACGGCGTTAATCTGGCCATGGAAGCGAGCGTCGCCGGAGGCATTCCGATTCACACGGTTCTGCGTGAGGGCATCGCGGGTGACCGTGTGATCGAACTCTACGGCATATTAAACGGCACCAGCAACTTTATTCTGACCGAAATCGAGAAGAGCAACGCTGCTTTCGACGCGGTGCTTGCGGAAGCACAGCAGCTGGGGTACGCCGAGGCTGACCCGTCGGCAGACGTGGATGGGCTCGATGCACGTTCGAAGCTTGCAATCCTCGCAGCGCTCGCGTTTGGGGAGCGTTTATCGCCATCCGATATCTACACAGAGGGAATTCGCAGGATCATGCCGGTGGATTTCCAGTATGCGCATCAACTGCAGCACACGATTCGCCTGCTTTGCCTGGCCCGCCAGAGCGATGGCGGACTGCTGCTCTCGGTGCGTCCCAGCTTAATTCCGCAGTCAGCAATCCTGGCGCACGTGACAGGTGCGTACAACGCGGTTTGGATTCGGGGCACATACGGCGAGGACACGTTCTACTACGGGCGCGGTGCGGGCTCGAGGCCGACCGGAGTCGCGGTTGTGAGCGATATCATGCGGGTGGCGCGTGAGATACGATTCGGCAGCCCGGAACGCGTCAGTCCGTTTGCCCACGACCGGCTTGGTGAATTTCGGCCGCTACCAGTCTCCGTGCAGGAATTGCCGTACTACCTGCGATTCCGAGTTGAAGACAAGGCGGGCATCATTGCCACGCTCGCGACCATCCTGGCGAAGCACAGGATCGGTATCGACGCCGTACTCCAACTCCCGCGCGAGGACTGGCGCGACCTTCCCTTTGTGATCACCACAGAGCCAGCTAAAGAGCAATCGATTCGGGAAGCGCTGGTCGATATCCGGGAATCCGATTTTCTGGTCGAGGCTCCTTTCGCCATGCCGATGCAGCGGGGTTTCTAAGCATCTGCCGCAAGTCGTTATGTTAGGATTGCTGGAGGCGCATCGACCATCACGACAGGTCCCGTTTGTTCACAAGGAGAGGTGGCTGAGTGGTCGAAAGCAGCGGTTTGCTAAACCGTCGTAGTGCCTTAAAGCGCTACCGGGGGTTCGAATCCCCCCCTCTCCGCCAGTCGCCCTACGCACACTACCTCAAGTTCTCTATCTGTCAGTTCTGGCACGTCCTGAAACAATCGGCTCGGGCACTGCGGGACTCAGAGTGCGCAACTTACGCGCCGGCTCAGGCTGAAGCTAACTCGTCCGACAAAAGTTGCCAATCTCAAAACGGAGGCGCGGGCCCGAGATTGGGCGAATTAAACGAGCTTAACTGGGCAATCAAGAGCGCATCGAGACCGCTGATGAGCTGTCGTTCTCCGACCGGCGGATCCGGCACCATCAGGGGCAACCCTCCGTCACCCCAGCGGTCGCCGACGTGAGGACCAAACTCAAGGTAGATTATGTAACCTGCGAAGGGTCTTGGAGCGGTGATCTCGATCGGACAATACGGGTTTGGCCCACAGTAGCTTTGAAACCCGACATAGTCATCTGAAAGCCCCAAAAGATGACCGATTTCGTGGGTCGCAACTCTCAAAAGGTCGATCCTGCCTTGGGCATCTCCTGTCGCTTTACTGAAGATGCGAGCACGATTCAACAGAACTTCATCGTCTAAGTAAGACGAGTACTGTTTGAACTCGGTGTTATCACGCGGGGTTGGATCAGCGTAAAAGCCGGGGTCAGGCCGGTTGGCTTGGAAAATGACTAAGCCCCTCGTTATTCGTACTGGATTTCCGCCCTGTGAAATTAGAACGGCATTTCCCCAGGATCCAGTAGAAGCGCCCCATTTGAACTCGATCGTTATATCCCAATTCCCGCTGCCCCCATTTTTGAAGAAACTAAATCGTTTTGAGGTCGTCTTCGTGACACTAATATGTGATTCGAAGCGCAGGTAAGCCCAGGGGTGCTTCAGCTTTGGATCGAGCAAGACGCTATTCGAGTGCGGCGACAGCGTTGTCGAATCCGGAGTAGAAATACCGGGGGCGGCAGAAGCCGCCGTTCTGGAATGCCTTCAATTGATCGTGATTCGGCGGCGAAGCCAGCCGAACCCGACTGTCGCCAGCAGGCCGAGCGCGCCGAGCGCAACACCGCTTGGTTCGGGTACCGGGGTCGCGACAAAGCTGTGAGCGAGTCCTTGCGCATCGGTATAGAACCCGGCGATCTCGCCCGAGTTGCTGATGCCGGTAATCTGGGTCACCTCCACGCCGTCATAGAACTGTGCCGCAGGGTCGTCCAGGAATGTGTACAGCCCCGTGTTCGTGTTGTAGAAATATCCGTGTTGACTGGTAGTGGAGTCCC
>JAFAUR010000745.1 GCA_019243205.1 Acidobacteriaceae bacterium
AGCTTGTCACCGTTGAGCTCGCCCGAGATCTTTGATCCATTCTGTTCCACTTGCAGGCGCAGGTATCGCGGAGTGCCGAAAAAATCTTCGATGAGGATCCACCGGCCATTGAACGAAGGGTTCTGCCCAAGCACCCGAAGACACCCGACGATCAAGAGCCACAATGCGACAACGGTGCACTTCACTTGTATCCTCCCCGCTGGATGGGTACGTGGAGGATCGCAGGAAAGTTCCACGTCAGTTGAAGAGAGCTCCTGCGCCGTCGCTAGAGGAAAGGCGGTCGCTAAGCGCGTTCAGCAGCAGCGGAAGTTAACAGGCACTGCTCTTCAGTGCGGATGGTGCAAATGGTACGGGTCGCAGCCTCGCGTATTAATCCGATGTTGGCACCGGCAGCGGATTAGCGACCCGCGCGCGATGTTCGTTACCGCTTCCAGTGGTTGTGGTCATCTTGATAGTCTTTCAGCCGGTTCACGTCATCGCTGAGTACCGCTCGATCACGCGGCGATAAGCGATCATCGTTTGCCGACTTCCGGATGCTGTCGATGACATCGTTGAGCGTGCCGTTATCGAAATGCCCCGCATCCAGCTTCGCTTGGAGCTCCGTCAACTCCTGTTTGGTCCGCTCCAGGCGATTGCGTTCCTTGTCGCTGGCATGCCGGGCACTCCAGACATGGTCGAGATCTGACCTTACCTGCACGAAGATTTGAGATCGCCAGCCCTCACCGTGGTAGCGCTCTTCCCGGTCGTGATACCAATCTTGAGCTGCCACATTCAACCCCAGGAATGCGGCGAGAATCAAGCCTGCAAGCATCTTTGTTTTCATCGTAGGTATGACGCGAATTCTACGAGGTCCGTTATCATTTGAGATCGGTCCAAAAGGCTGAACGCGCTGGAATGTATTGATTCCCTTTCGCAGACCGGCAGCAGGAGATCCCCGCGCTCGATCGCCTCTCTTTCTTCGATCCTAATCGGGCGGAATCCTCACCGCTGCGAAACATATCTGGTCGGACTTACTCGGAGTGCTAAGATATGCGTCGCCCCGGCGCTGGTGTTTCTACAGAGAAACACATAGTAAGAGTACGCATCGACTATATAGGATACGGCTCCTTGCTATCCATTACTCATCGTTTGAGTGCGTTTTTCGAATGGATAGGTGAATTCGGTGTCTTCGGTTTTCGAGCGCTTTCACTTAGTATTCGACCACCCTTCGAGTTATCTGAGATAGGGAATCAAATTTTTGAGATCGGTTGGCGGTCCGGTCCGTTGGTCATCGTTGCGGGATTCGCAGTGGGAGCAGTGCTGGCCCTGCAAACGGCTGCTTCTATGGAGCAGTTCGGCGCGAAAGCGTTGATTCCCCAGGCTGTCTCTTTCGGCCTGTTCAAAGATGTCGGTCCCTTGGTGGCGGGTCTTCTCATATCCGGACGCGTTGGTGCGGGTATCGGGGCGGAACTGGCCGGCATGCGCGTGACAGAACAGATCGATGCGCTCGAAGCCCTTGCCGTGGATTCTTTCAAATACCTGGTCGTAACACGTGTTGTCGCGTGCATCATTGCACTGCCCATACTCACGACAGTGTTGGACTTCTCCGGAGTGTTTGGAGGTTGGGTGGCTCAGTCTGTCACATCCAACATGTCGTTGCCACTTTTTTTGAATGATGCATTCGATCCGATGGGCTGGTCGGATTACATTCCGCCCATCCTCAAGACGTTTGTGTTTGGACTGATAGTCGGGCTGGTCTCCTGCTTCATCGGCTACAACGCAACCGGCGGCGCAACGGGTGTGGGCCGCGCATCCACTCGAGGCGTCGTATTCTCCTCCATCCTGATCATCCTGTCGGACGTGATTCTGGTGAAGGCGATCCAATTCTGGTATGCGTGAGGAGCGCGCGAATGGTCACGATCCTGCGGTTAACGTTCAAAACGTTTCGAAGTCCTTCGGCTCACGGAGCGTGCTGGAGAACGTGAGTTTCGAAGTGTACAGTGGCGAGGCGTTCTGCCTTTTGGGCCGCAGCGGCATCGGGAAGAGCGTGACGTTGAAACTCCTCATCGGCCTGGTGAAACCTGATAGCGGCCGCATCACAGTGGACGGCCACAGCATCGGTGATGCGGACGCGGCGACGCTCGCCGAAGTGCGGAAGAAGGTTGGGTTTCTTTTCCAAGACGGCGCCCTCTTTGATTCGATTTCTGTGGCAGATAACGTGGCCTTTCCGCTGCAAAGGCACACGAAAAAGAGCGGCAAAGAAATCCGCGAAATTGTGCAGGAAAAGCTGCACGAAGTGGAACTGGCAGACGAAGGAAAGAAAATGCCGAGCGAGCTGTCAGGCGGGATGCGGAAACGCGTCGGTCTCGCTCGAGCCCTGGTTCTCGATCCACCAATTCTTCTCGTGGATGAACCAAGCAGCGGTCTTGACCGGATAACCGCCGCAGAGATTTACGACCTGCTGCTCAGGCTCAAGCAGAAGCGGCATGTTGCACAGGTGGTGGTCACTCACGATGTGATTGGCGCGCGGGAACTGGCGACGCGCTTTGCCGTTTTGGATGGGGGCAAGATTGCGGCCGCCGGCAACCTGGACGAACTGGCACACGATCGGAATGCATTGGTGCGGGATCTGGCAACGGTAGCGGAGGTTTGATGTCGGCGAAGAAAAAAACTCTTCTTGGTGTTTTTCTCGTGGGTGGCGTTGTTCTCTTTTCGGTCGGCCTTTTCCTCATCGGAAGCCGGAAGCAGATTTTCTCCAGGCACTTCACCGTATACACAGAAACTTCGAAGATGGACAGCCTCGAAACGGGCGCCAGCGTTCTAGTTGCGGGGATGAATGCCGGCCAGATTAAAGCGATAGACATTCCCAAGAATCCTTCCCAGCGTTTTCGCCTGACTCTGGAAATCGATGAGAAGTTTCATCCGATCGTCCGCGAGGATTCATCGACTTCCATAGAAACGGCCGGCATGGTAGGGAGCAAATACCTCGCGGTCACGCAAGGGAGCTCGAACTCTCCCGAGTGCCCGCCGGGTGGAACGCTTCCCAACAAACAACCCCAGGACATGTCGGATCTAATGCGCCAGGGCAGCGAAATCGCGACCGATGTTCAATCCACCATCAAGGATCTGCACAAGAATGCAGATGAAACATTGCAGACTTTCACCGCCGTCGCAAGAAATGTGAACGGCACAATCAGGGCGACACGCGGCAATGTCGAGCAAATCGCTGCCAATGCGGCTCATCTCACGGCCGATGCCAGCCAGATTACCGCTTCGGTGAAACAGGGCCATGGCGTAGCCGGCGAAGTGCTGAGTGACCAGAAGCTTGCCGCCGATGTTGCCACGACTGTAGCAAACGCGAAGCAGACCAGCGCAAATGTTGAAAAAGCATCGGAAACGGCCAACGCGATTGCCACGAACATACAGCGCAGCGATCTTCCCGAAATTCACCAGACACTTGCGAATACAAGGGACATGACAGGCCAGATGGATCAGGCCGTAGGCACTTTTCTGAGCAAGGGCAATAACAATGTCGAGACAGCGGTCGCTCTCCGCAACACCGTGCAAGAGGCCCAGCAAGCCGCAACCAACGTTTCTGATGATACGGAGGCACTGAAACACAATTTCTTCCTACGCGGATTCTTCCACCGAAGGGGCGTATACAGCTTCAGTGAACTTACCCCAAGCAAATATGAAAACAGTGAGTTCGTTCGTTCTCCGCGGGCCCGGGTGTGGATTCCCGCGGCGGGAATGTTCAAAACGGACGAAGCCGGCGCGCAGGAATTGACAGATACTGGCCGCTACATAGTGGACCGGTCTGTGGCAGACATTGTGCCATTCCTTCCGAACAATCCGGTAGTTGTGGAAGGATATGCGGAAGACGGATTACCCGACCAGCGCTACATCGAATCAAGGCAACGCGCAGCAGACGTCCAGCACTATCTGGAATCGCACTTGCATCTACGGCCGGAACTCGTGGGAATCATGCCCCTGGGTGATCGCCCGCCGGCAAAAACTGGCAAGAGTAGCTGGGATGGCATCTGTATCGCACTTGTGGTCTCTAAGTAGGAGCCAATAGTTTGTAGGCGCCCACTTACCGGTGGTACCTGGGTCCTAGTACTTGCAAGATGAAATTGTGGAAAGTCCGTAATCCGATTGTGGCACTATTCCCGTAACAACCACTGAGAGCCCGCGCAGTGAAAACGCGCTCCGGGGCTCAGTAACTTACGGGAGCATTGAATGAAGCGAAGCTTTTTCATTGTCTTACTGGCATTTGCCGGTTCGGCATTGGCGTTTTCTTCTCCCTGTGCTATCGGCTCCCTCGCATCCTACATTACATTGGGTGCGAGTGGATGCACTGTAGGGAGCAACACATTTTTTGACTTCGCGACTGTTTCCGGCATCAGCAGAGCAACCGAGATTCCCACCTCGTCGGTTTCCGTCTCTCCACTGGGTGGCTCCTTTGACCCCGGACTCACCGTGACCGTGAACGTCTCGGCTTCGGCCGACACTCTATTCGAAGCAATCTTCACTTACCGGGTCACCGGGGGATCCTACACTGCTAATGCCATATCACTCAGCAACTCGTCCCAGACTGGTGACGGCGCCGTTACTGATACTCAGAATTTTTGTGCCGGCGGAACGTTCGGGCCTGACGGAGTAACCGGCTGTACAGGAAAGCCCGGCGCGCTGGTTGCCGTGAACGGCGTCCAAAATTCCGACTCCGCACAGTTCACTTCTGTCTCTCTACTCAGCATCACCGATGATTTCGTCATAGACGGAGGCACGGCTGGAACGGCAAACGGGGGCACATTCACAGACCGCTTCAGTTCCGTACCGGAACCGTCGAGTGCGTTTCTCTTAACGATTGCGACAGCCGTCGCAGTCTCCTTGAAGTTCGGCCAAAAACGCGGAGATCGTCCGGGAAATAAGGAGGAAGTATGAAGACGATCAGGCTCTGGCTCTGTGTAGGGATGGCTGCGCTGATATCGAATCCGCCGCCCGCGATTGCTGCAAGCCATCGGGAGGCGCCCATTACTGCTCTCGATCACAAAGCCGATATTACGGACTTCTACGCTTTCGTCAGTTACGACGATCCGACAAAGGTAACGTTTCTATTGGATGTGGACCCTTTGCTGGAGCCCGGTAATGGCCCAAACTATTTTCCTTTCGACGATGACATCCTTTATGCCATCCGAATCGACAACAATAACGACGCGCAGGCAGAAATCTCCTTTCAATTTCGCTTCCAGACTGAAATTCGGGCGCCGCAGGTATTCACCGGGTTCGTAGGCGCCGGCAACGGCATTGATGCGCCGGCTAACTCGCCACCGCCGGTCGCGCCCGGCACACCGATCGTTCCGCCGGCGATAACAGCTCTCGACGGAGCCGGCTCCGACGGCTTGAACCTGCGGCAGAGATATACAGTGACGATGGTGAAAAACGGCATCAGCACAGAACTGACAAATTCAACGGGTGCCCCTCTTTTTGCAGTTCCCACCGATGTCGGTCCGCGGACGATGCCCAATTATCCGGCGTTGGCCGCGCAAGGCATTTACAGCCTGGGAAACGGAATCCGGGTCTTTGCCGGGACCGTTGATGATCCTTTCTATATCGACTTAGGTGCAGCGTTTGATTCATTGAACTTTCGCACCGCGGCGGGAGGCGGAGTTCTTACGCCTGCCCAGGATGCTGACGATAACACCAACACTGCGCCCGATTTCGTCTCGGGTTACAACGTGAACACGATCGCGATTGAAGTGCCCATCGCCATGCTGACCAGCACCGGCACTGTTCTCAGCGCAAACGATCCGGCGGCAACCATCGGTGCTTGGGGAACAACGTCGCGTCCACGCATCACGGTTCGGCGCGCGCCGCTTCCTGCCCAATCGTCAGGTAGCTGGTCGCAGGTGCAGCGAATGGGCAACCCGCTCATCAACGAGCTGATTATCGGGACGGGCTACAAAGATTTCTGGAGCATGAGCGAACCGAAGGACGACTCGCAGTTTGCGAACTTCGATCTCGATCCTCTGCTGGCGCGTGTCTTGAATGCGGTTTACGGGATCAACGTTCCCAACCCTCCGCGAACAGATCTGCTGCCACTCGTCGTTTATGCTCCGCCGATCGCTGCGCCGGGCACGCCGCAGGGCCCTGTGGCCGACCTGCTGAGGCTGAATACCGGGGTAGCTCCGACGGCCCAAAGTAACCGAAGGAGACTGGGCCTTCTCGCCGGCGACCCCGCGGGATTCCCGAACGGGCGTAGAGTTTCCGACGATGTAACGGATATCGCGGCGAGAGCCGTTGCAGGCGCGTTCGCCGGTTCTGCATTCAGTTATCGGATTGGCGACGGTGTAAATACAAACGATGTTCCCTACCAGGAAACATTTCCTTACGTTGCCTTTGCACAAAACGGCCGGAACAGGCGTCATATCGATCCGGGCGAGCCGGGCTGCACGCAGGGTACGGGCGCGGCTTGTCCAGTGAACTAAGCCAGCGGACCTTCGCGCAATCTTCGTTTGTTCGCGATTGATGTAAATCGCCATGCAACGTTCGTTCTCAATTTCCGCCGTCACTCTTCTGGCCTCCTCTCTGCTTTGTGGTCAGGCGAGTGCGCCGGCTAGGCTTCGGGTAGCGGTTGGCGAAAAGCGAGTCGCTTCCGATAATAAATCGCGGGAGGCGTATAACGATCTGGCGTTTGCGCTGTGTCGGCTGGCCCGCGACACCGGCGACATCGCAGACTTTCAGAAAGCCGAGTTGGCAGCTGACAAATCGCTCGAGCTTTCACCCGGCAATTACGACGCCCGCAAGCTTTTGGCGACGGCACTCATTGGCGAACACGAGTATGAGCGGGCGCGTAGCTTAGCGCTCGAACTGAACCACAAGGTTCCCGATGATATCGCAGGCTGGGGCCTTTTGGTGGATGTAAATATCGCGTTTGGCAATTATACGGACGCGGAACGCGCAGCACAGTGGATCTTAGACTTGCGTCGCGGCAGTACTTTGGGATTCGTGAAAGCCGCCAGCTTACGCGACATCTTTGGCGATCCCGAAGGAGCCGCTGAGTTCTATGACGAAGCAAGTAGGAGGACGGCACGCAGTGATCTCGACGAACAATCATGGCTGCTCGTGCAAGAGGCGCGCCAGGTCCTGGCCCTCGGCAAACCCGAGCGCGCCGAAGATTTACTAAAACAAGCGACCTCATTTTTTCCCGATTCCCAAACAGCCCTGACGGCCTTTGCCGAGCTGCGTAACTGGCAAGAACAATACGTGGAGGCAGCAGCGTTACGCGAACGCAAGTACCAGAGCGTCAGCGATGCCGGCAACCTTTATGACTGGGCCGAAGCACTGGACCGGTCCGGTGACAAGCAAAAAGCAACTACGCTGTTCCAGGAATTTGAGGTGCGCGCAAAAGCGGCAGCCGCAAAACCCTACAATTGGAATCTTCAGCTCATTTACTACTATTGCGACCGCAAGCCCGATGAAGTCGCGGCATTGCAATTAGCAGAGCGAGAAATCAAAGCGCGACAGGACTGGCCGAGGATCGAGGCGTACGCCTGGAGCCTTTATCGAAACGGCCGCTATGCCGAAGCCGAAAAAGAGCTATCCAAGGTCTCGAGCATCGGCGTGCAAACTCCCGAACACCTCTGCCATGCCTCTCGGATTGCTCAGAAGACCAACAATCTTGGGACCGTCAAGCAAAATGCGAAAAAGCTAGCGGATGCCGGTGTGCGCTCCTGCCCTCCTGAATCCGTCCGGGAAGTGGCTTTGCAGGCTGGGCGATGAGAAGATTCCTCATCATCGGAATCGGTCTCCTGTGTTTCACTGCTTGGGTACCGGCGCAAGTGACGCAGGACCTGCCTCCGGCGATGAGTGCTGGCCCAGCCGCACGATCGGTGGCGGAGGTTTCAAAGCTTTCGACGGATGACCGCATCAAGGTTTATGAACGGCTACTCGAATCCTCACCTCACGATGTGAAGGTGCAATCGGTTCTGATCTCGGCCTACCTGCAAAAAGTCCGCGAGTCGTCAGACTATGCCTATCTCGACAGAGCGTCGAAGCTTGTCGATCGTATGCTGGAGCGCGACGGCGGCAGCTTAAGCGGGCTTAGATTCCAGAATGAGATCGACTTACAGCGGCACGATTTCCGTCTTGTCGCCGAACGAGCGCAGGACATGGTCCGTTATGAGCCGTCTGATCCCGGAATTTGGGGCAATTTAGGCGATGCTTCCCTGGAGTTGGGGCAGTACGACGCGGCGGGCCAGGCTTATTTGAGGATGTTCGCGCTGAGGCCGAATCTTGCGAGTTACAACCGGCTGGCCTGGTTCCGGTTTGTCACGGGAGACGCTCAGTCCGCGCTGGAATTGATGCGCAACGCAATCGCATCCGGTGACGCGCAGCCGGAAAATGTCGCTTGGTGTTGGGCGGAATTGGGCGACATCTACTTCAAGCTCGGACGATTGAACGACGCGTCCATCGCATATCAATCGGCGTTGGCGATTTTCCCGGGACTGCACCGCGCCAGCGCAGGTCTTGGCAGAGTGGAGGCCGCCAAAGGGCAATTGGAAGATGCCATCCAGCACTATGAGCGCGCTAAGTCAAAGGTTCCCTTAGTGGAGTATGTGTCGGCCTTGGCCGATCTGTACCGCCTTACGGGGAAACCGGATAAAGCTGCAATGCAGGAAGATCTCATCGCCACCATCGAAAAACTAGGCGCCGCGACGAATGAGCGCACGAACCGGAATCTGGCGCTCGCGCTTGCGGATCATGATCACGACCTGAGTGTCGCGTTGAATCTGGTCGAAGCGGAAATTCCGGTGAGGGGTGATGTGTACACCTGGGACGCGCTCGCGTGGGTGCTCTACAAAAACGGGCGCTTAAGCGAGGCGAAAGTGGCATCGGAAAGAGCTGTCCGCCTGGGTACACCTGAGCCGCTCTTCTATTATCACGGAACCAAAATCGCCTTGGCTTCAGGAGACAAAGATTCGGGCCGAACGTATCGGACAAAGCTTCTCGCGCTCAACCCGAGGTTCGATATCGCCAAGATTGATCTCTCGAAGGACGCAATCGAGTAGTGCGCATGAAGCTGTCCAGCCATCTTATGCTGTTGTGCTTGGTATGCGCCCCGTGTGTCATCGCGCATCCCATGGGGAACTTCAGCGTAAGCCATTACGCGAAGTTTGTGATCAGCGAAAGTGATGTGAAGCTCGAATACGCGCTCGATCTCGCTGAGATTCCGACCTTCGAACTGCTTCGCACCTGGGAGCTCGACCGTGATTCTCCTTCCG
>JAFAUR010000839.1 GCA_019243205.1 Acidobacteriaceae bacterium
ATACATACGGGGCGGGAGGATAAGCACGTTTGGGTCGTCAACCGCCGATTGCATTTCGGCGAGCGTTCGTGAGAGCTCATTCGGTGTGGTAATACCAGCATCCAATAACGCTGGTCCAGCTTCCTCAACACTCCACTTGAGGAACGAACGATCTTCCCGGTCTATGATGGCCGGCTGATGAATCTCGATCCTGGCGTCAGGGAACCCTTCGAGCTTGACCATCTCATACAGATCCCTCGGTAGCGAATAGTTCAAGCCACGTGTGGGAGCAAGCCGCCCGAACAAATCTGCAAACACATCCATCGGGCCACCCGGAACGCTTGTAGCCGAAGCGAGATCACCATCTTCAATGACGACTATTCCGCCGGGCTTGAGCAGGTCCCTCATCTCGCGGACACACGCTGCCGGCTCTGTTAAGTGAAGCAACAGAAACCGGCAGTAGACCAGATCAAAGGAGCTTCGCGGCAAATCGGTCGAATCGGCGCCGGCTTTCAAAAACCGTGTGTTCTTCAGACCTTATACAGCACACAATTCGGCGGCCTGTTCGAGTTGCGCTCCGTCCACATCAATGCCGGTGACGCTTCCTGAAGGCCCGACAATCTGAGCCAGCATCCGAGTAACAACACCAACACCGCAGCCGAAATCAGCTACCCTCATGCCCTCAGTAAGGCCGGCTTGTAGCAGAATACGCTTCCCGGCCAGCGAATAAATGTTGTGCAACACGTGAAGACGGCGAACTGTCGCTGCGCCCGTTGCGAGCACGTACGGATCAGAGCAGACTGGACCGGTCGAAGTCATCTGAAGCTCCTTCCAGAGCGAACACAACCAGCCAGTGACTCGCCGCGCTTGCCAGTTAAATGATCTCTCTTCGCCTGCCCAGCTCACACCTGAATGCTGCAGGCGCAAATGGATCTAACGCTTCGTGAAAACGATCGCTTTCTACGCAAACGTGTGTTATATGGTCGATCAGCACTGGGCTGAGACGACCGTAAACCGTCGCGCCTTCCTGGTTCAGGCGATTGACGAGCTTGATCAGCGTTCGCTGCTTCGACGTAGCAACCGTCTCGCACCATGGAAAATTACGAAGCGCCGTGTCTAGCAGGGCGCTGCGACATTGCGAACTGTCCACTGCGGTGCTATAGTCTGCAGATCCGATTCGACACTAGGAAGCGAGGTTAAGAGCTCGATCAGCTTCTCATCTACTTTGCGCAGCAAATGAGCGCAGAGAATCGGAGGAACGCCTTCTTCGGGCATCGACACATTTGACATCAGCACGGCTCTCATCTTGAGAATTGCTGCCTAAGTTTGCGCAATACCGGGAAACGAATCGCGGAAACCGCCGACGTCCTCCAGCGGCACGCCCGCTGTGCAGAGAGGACATTCCGACGGCGTCCATAAAGTATTAGCAATTGCAGTAAGCGTCTCGAGGGCCACATTCTTGCTGTTTGCAAACTCTCGGGCTCCGCTTCCAAGCGTCAGGAGAGCCCCGATCGCAACGACGCGCGCTTCACAGCCAGTCAACTCTTCGAACGTGCCCCGGACTGCTGAGCCAGCATTGATTACATCGTTGACAATAGCCAGGCGTTTTCCGCGTACAGCACTGCGAAGACTTCGTGGAACCCGATACCCCGCAGGAAAGACTCCGTTCGCGCCTGGTCGAACGAAACGCTCCGAATAGCAGAATGCAGCGCTCAATTCCGATGCGACCAGTAACCCGACAAATGCTCCTTCAATAAGTGGACCGCAGACGAATTCAACCCCAAATTGCCTCAAGCTACCGGCTAGTTCGGAACAGAGCGGCGATATGCGCCGGGGCTGGGTACAAAGCACTTCAAGATCGAGCCACAGATCCCCGTGATGACCGGATTCGAGAAGGAAATGGCCTTTCCGGGCCGCCAGCATATGCAGCACTTCGTCCCGCGCCTGGCGCTCCATGGAACTACTCTAATCGGCAGGTGCAAGATGTGACAAGACGATTGTTGACGGATGGGCGCGTCACTCGGACATCGAAAGCGAGTTGTAGCGAAGTAGATCATCGGTGACGGCCTACTCTCGAGGCGGGAAACGAAGCCATTCCCCTACCCTTCCCGACTACTCACGGCCTCTAGGATGTGTTGACATTCTAGGTAGTGGGCTTGTATGCTATAGCTCGAACGACTAGGCATATCGCTTTCTGATACTCAAATGGATCTTCTACAAGGCACTTTAGACCTCTTTATCCTGAGAACGCTCGCCCTGGAGCCACTACACGGATATGGCATCGTCCAAAGGCTCAAGCAGATCAGCAACAACGCATTGCAGATTAGGCAGGGGTCTCTTTATCCGGCGTTATATCGTCTGGAGAAGCGAGGATTGCTAAAGGCAAGTTGGAAAACGATTAGCGGGCGAGACGCAAAGTTTTACACCCTAACTAAAGACGGGGAACGGGAACTAGAGACGGAGAAAGCCGGCTGGGAGCGCTTCTCAGCCGTTGTGCGCCTCGTGCTTGAATCAGGGAAGTAAGTCTCCTGGCAATGAGCAAACGATCAGAAAAGCATCTAGACAGCGAGATGCAATTTCATCTCGACATCGCAACACAGGACTACATTGCCAAGGGTCTATCTCCTGAGGAAGCACGCCTCTGCGCGCTTAACGACTTCGGAAGTCTGGAGTTGGCAAAAGACGAAGTACGCGATGAAGGCTTTCTTCGCTTTGCCGAACGACTAGGAAGGGATCTGCGCTACGCCGTACGCCAGCTCTACCGTGCTCCCGCGTTCACCGGCTCCGTGCTGCTGACTCTGGCGGTCGTAATCTCCGCGAACACAGCTCTATTCTCCGTTGTTCACGCGGTTCTCGTTCAGCCGTTGCCTTATAGAGACCCAAGCCGCTTACTGTGTCTATGGCACGGAGGGCCAGAAAGCTATTCCTGGTACACCTTCTCGCATCCAAGGTTCGAATATTTTCAGCAGCAAGTTGGTGATGAAGCGGAATTGGCAGCATATGATGACGAGACGGTCACCGGAACCATTCAAGGCGAGGCCGTTCGGCTCGAAGGCGGGCGCGTGTCGTCGAACTTCTTTGAGTTGCTTGGCGTTACGCCTAAACTGGGTCGCTTGTTTCGTCCCGACGAGGATCATCACGGAGCCGACCCGGTAGTGATTCTTAGCGATGCCCTTTGGCGAACGCGCTACGGTGCAGATGCGGCGATTTTAGGCCGGAGCATCCAAATCGATAACGAAGAGTTTACTGTCATCGGAGTGTTGCCCGCCGGATTTCAGTTCCTCGGAGTGCCCGTCGACGTTTGGCGTAGCCGCATTGTCGACACACGAACCTTCGCACCAACCAGCGTCCGGTTGGGTGCAACCTACTTGACCGTTGTGGCGAGGCTGCGTACGGGTGTCCCGCTCAGCCGCTTCCGCGGGCACCTGTCGGCAATCGGAGACCGTTACTCCAAAGACAATAACGGCAACAGCGACATCCTAGGCCCGATTAGCGCGGCTCCTCTGCAACAGATGGTTTTCGGCGCTGTCCACAAAACCCTGATGGTTCTATGGGGAGCGGTTATTTGTCTCTTATTCATCGCCTGTGCGAATGTTGCCAACCTGATCATTGCGCGCACAATCGCCAGATCGAGAGAGCTGAATGTGAGGATCGCGTTAGGCGCCAGTCGCATGCGCGTCGCACAGCAA
Source organism: Acidobacteriaceae bacterium (assembly GCA_019243205.1). GTDB lineage: Bacteria > Acidobacteriota > Terriglobia > Bryobacterales > Bryobacteraceae > Bog-105. The sequence goes on from JAFAUR010000839.1 coordinate 3,669, forward strand.
TTGATCGCCGAAACAACTTTCCTTTCACTGTGCAGTGTCGCCTTTTCCATTCCTCTTGCTTTTTTAGGAGTGAAAGCGCTCGTTAACGCGTTCCGGAAAATATCGCCGGCTATCCCTGAGGTGCATTTGGACACGACGATGATGGCCTTCACGGTTGCTGTCACTCTGATCCTCGGCCTAGTCATGGGCATTATTCCAGCAGGGTTGTTGTTACGAGCCAACGCAACGCTAGGTATTTGTACGCAAGAACGGAGCTATACCGGTTCCACCTGGAGCGTGCGCTTGCGTAATTGTATTGTGGCCGTCCAGATCATGTTATCGGTGGTGCTTCTGTCTGCCGCCGGCCTGCTGGCCAAGAGCCTTTTGCAGCTACGTACTCTGAACAGCGGCCTGCGCACGGAACAGGTCTCGGTTGTGTCATTGGATCTCATGCCTGACCGGTATGCCTCTTGGTCGAGCCGCGTCAGCTTTTATGACGAAGTACTCAGGCGAGTCGAATCGGTCCCTGGAGTTCGACAAGCTGCTATTGCGGATCGCCTCGATCTGGTTCGTAGCGGACTCGGATATGAACTTCAGGTTGAGGGAGCACCGGACTTGGGGTCGCGAAATCCGAGCACCCATGGCCGCAGTGTCAGCCCGAACTATTTCAGCGTTCTTGGCATTCCTCGCTTGCGAGGTCGTGTTTTTGACGAGCATGATAGTCCACAATCACAGCGCGTGGTACTCATCAACGAAGCTTTTGCGAAGAAGTTCTTTCCTGATGTGAATCCGATTGGCAAGCACCTCACCTATTCCACGGATCGAATTACTTGTGAGGTCATTGGCGTTGTCGGGAACGTCCGCTCAGGGGTTCACGATCTCGGAGTCGAAGATCAGATATACCTTCCTCTGACCCAACGGCCTTGGCTTATCGCTAAGCTACTGATCCGCTCCGCGAGTCCGGAAGGTGTGGCGGTCATCGTTAGGCAACGAATCAAAAGTGTGGATCCGGGCCAGGCTATCGCTGAGATCGCTCCGTTACCGAATGTCGTGTCGAACGAACTCGAAGGTTCGCGAACAACGACCATCGTGGTTGCCTGTTTTGGAGGGTGCGCACTGTTCCTGGTTGCGGTTGGAATCTACGGAGTCGTCGCCTATTCGGTCGCGCAACGGCGGCGTGAAATCGGCATACGGATGGCACTTGGAGCTGACGCACATCGCGTGCGAATACTGGTGCTTCGGCAAATCTTGCAGATGCTGACACTCGGTTTTGCTGTTGGGATGCCGGGTTCGTTCGTTGTGAGCCGTCTATACTCCAGCTTGCTGTTTGCTACAACACCTAGCGATTCAACCGTCTTGATTGCAACCGGAACGCTGCTTTTAGCCGTCACTTTTGCCGCAACATATCTTCCGGTAAAACAGGCTACAGGCTTGAATCCCAATTCCGTTCTCCGCGTTGATTGAGAATCAAAGGCGGAGCATTTATAACGGGAAACGTTCTAGTATTTGCTAATCCGCCTGGTCAGTGTTCAGAACGCAGTGGAAAACAGGCTCTCTATCCGAAGTAGCTCATAGCCCGACGCGATAGGCGATGGGACACGCGTCAGACCGCGACCCCATGAGCACGGAGAAGGATGACAAACTGGCTCATGGGAATCGCGGTAACAAAGTTGTAGCTTCCGCAAATGCGTTCGGAGAAGCGCAGCACGGCGTTCGATTCGAACGCGCCTGCGTAGCGCAGCACTTCGTGCGTACGGATGTAGTGATTGATTTCGGCATCGGTAAGTTCGCGGAATGTGATCTCGGAAGTGCCAACAGCAGAGCTTTTGTACTGCGTGCGAGAGTTCAGAACGCAAACCGAAGTAACGAAGTGGAAAGTGCTGGCGGACAGATCTCT
>JAFAUR010001024.1 GCA_019243205.1 Acidobacteriaceae bacterium
GGGCGGTGACCGTTGAGTAGAGATCGATAGAGTATCGGGCCACAAGGAGAAGCTTGTGACCCATTTACGTGAACTGATGCTGCAGGAACTGCAGCGCCGTAATTATTCACAGACTACCGTAACGGGCTATATCAAGACCGTGGCGGATTTTGCGAAGTATTTTCAGAAGCCGCCAGACCAGCTGGGGTCGGACGAGATCCGGCATATCAACTGTACCTGCTCAAGGAGCGGAAGCAGGGGGTGCGAACGGTTGGCAACCACACGGCCGCGTTGCGTTTCTTTTTCTGCAAGACCCTGAAGCGGAACTATCCGATCGAAGAAGTGCCGTATCCGCGAGCGCCACGCAAACTGCCCATCATCCTCACACAGGAAGAAGCGGTCCGGTTCATTGATTCAGCCAGCAATCTGTTTCATCGGGCCATGCTGATGACACTTTACTCGACCGGCATGCGACGGGCTGAACTGTGCCATCTCAAGGTCGAAGACATCGACAGCACACGCATGATCGTCCATATTCGGCATGGCAAGCGGAACCGTGATCGCGATGTGCCGCTCAGTCCGAAACTGCTGGAGACTTTGCGAGAGTACTGGCGGTGGATGCAGCCAAAGACGTATTTATTTCCAGGCACGGTAAACAACTGGCGAGCCGATAAACCCATTACGCCGAAAGTGCTCTGGGAGGCTTGCCGGCCAGCGGCACAAGCCGCGGGTATTACCAAAGACGTTCGCCCCCACTTACTGCGCCATAGTTTCGCGACGCACTTGCTGGAGAACGGAGCGGACTTGCCGACAGTGCAGTTGCTGCTGGGACACTCCGATCTGAAAGCGACCTCCATTTACCTGCATCTTTCTGAACGTCATCTGAAGGCGGCAGGCACGCCCATCGACAAGGCCGAGTTCTCTGAACCGAAGCAAGTGAAGCGCTCCCGCAAACTGCACAAGAGATGAACGCGCCACCCTTCGAGGTGGCCGACATCGTTCGCGCAGCGGGCAGAAGCTTTATCGAGAAGAATCGATCCCGATTGACCTGGCAGCATCTTCGCGTTCTGCGGGCTATCGAGCGCTGCCGCACGGCCGCGCTCGGCGGCCATCTGGATCAGTGCTCTCGCTGCGGCCAGAAGGCCATCTCCTATAACTCCTGTCGTAACCGCCATTGCGGAAAGTGCCAGACCAATGCTCGCGACAGGTGGCTCGCAGATCGTGAAAAGGAACTATTGAATGTTCCCTATGTGCACGTGGTTTTCACTTTGCCGCATCCGCTTTCACAACTCACACTTGCCAACAACAGAACCCGCTATGACCTGCTGTTCCGTGCCCGCGCAGCAACACTCGTAGAGATCGCTGCCGATCCCAAGCATCTGGGCGCAGAGATCGGCTTCATGAGCGTGCTGCATACCTGGGGTCAGAACGTCCTGCACCATCCACATGCCCATTGCGTGATTCCGGCCGGTGGTCTTTCGCTCGATCACCAGCGGTGGATTCGCCCCCGCTATGCATTCTTTCTGCCTGTGAAGGTGCTCAGTCGTGTGTTCCGTGGCAAGTTCACGGCAGGACTGAAGAGAGCGTTTCGTAAAAGGCAGTTGACCTTTCCAGGAAACCTTCAGCCACTTGCGCAGGAACGGGCATTCCGTTCCTTCCTTCGTTCGCTCTTCCGCCACGACTGGGTCGTGTACGCCAAGCCGCCGTTCGGCGGCCCGCAGCACGTTCTTCATTACTTGGCCCGCTACACACATCGTGTCGCCATTTCTAACCATCGGCTCGTAAACTTCGCCGATGATCAGGTCACTTTCCGCTGGAAGGATTACGCGCATGGAAGCAAACAGAAGCTGATGACCGTGACAGCCGACGAGTTTCTACGCCGCTTTCTCCTCCACGTGCTTCCGCATGGCTTTGTGCGCATCCGCTTCTTCGGCTTCCTCGCGAATCGCCGGCGTAATTCGCTGCTGCCGCTCTGCGGACAACTGCTTGAGATGACGACTTCCGGCAGCCCCGGCCGCGGCCAGCCTAAAGCGTGTTCTCGGGCATTATGGCAATGCCCACGTTGTGGCGGCCCAATGCTTCTGGTTCAGAGGTTTACTGTTGCGGAACTCAACTCGCAATCGGTGGAACGGAGGATTCGCTTTGACAGCTCTTGATTGTTCCACAGTCGCGGCGAAATCATCGAAGACTTTAGCGTGCTCGCGATACGTGTGTTCGGCTTGCGCCTTCCGCAACCATTACGTCGTTTGGCATTGCGCATATCCTACCTACGCGGTGCATCCGACCATGAAAACTATCTCCGAGCTGATCGCATCTGCACACTTCAGCAATCCCGTGCTTCCTCCACAAGACCCAAATCGTATTCAAATCCCATAGCGGCTGATTGCCAAACTGGCCGCCTCCGCCGCAAACGCGCTCGCTTTCCTTCAAACGGCTCAATCTAAACTGATCCGGCGTTTTGCTTCATGCGCTACTCTGCCTTCTCGCGCCGGATCACTCCAGTTTGAGTCCTAACGTCACAGATGCTCTATCCCTGGGACGTCAAGTTTCCGACAACCGGACTTGAACGAAGCCGAAGCGGCAGACGCTACGCGTGGGCGTT
>JAFAUR010000987.1 GCA_019243205.1 Acidobacteriaceae bacterium
GCCGATGCAGGCCTGGTCCAGGTCATGGCAGAACGGAAGCACGACCAACTCGTCTTAACCGTGCGCGACGATGGACCAGGCTTACCGATGACGCCAGATACGGACACCGGCATGGGGCTGTCCAACACGCGCGCCCGCCTGACGGCATTGTATGGTGGGAACGCAACGCTGGAGGTCGAAAACGCAGAGCGTGGGGGCGTAATTGCCACTGTGCGCCTGCCTTATCACGAAACCGAAAGTGATGAACAAGATCCGCGTCTTGATAGCCGATGACGAGCCGCTCGCTCGCCGCGGCGTGCGGCAACTGTTGGCACCGCATTCGGACATCGTGGTCGTCGGCGAAAGCCGGAATGGGCCGGAAACACTGCTTGCACTAGATGCGCTCAAACCGGACCTGCTCTTTCTTGACGTACAAATGCCCGAAATGGACGGTTTTGCGGTGCTCCGCGCTTGGGGCGCTGATCGCATGCCGCCGGTGGTATTTGTAACCGCGCACGATCAGTTTGCAGTGCGGGCATTCGAAGCGCAAGCGCTGGACTATGTAATGAAGCCGCTTAACGTCGAGCGCTTCGAAGCCGCGCTTGAAAAGATCCGGGAACGCTTGCGCCTGATGCAGGCCGCCGATCTTGCCGGAAAGCTTACAGCCCTACTCGCCGCTGAGCGCGCCGAGCGCGAGAAGAAAAGTATCGAACGATTGGTTGTGCCGACGGCGGCGAGCGATTTGGTAATTCCAGTAGCGGAAATCGACTGGATTGGCGCAGAGGATTATTACGCCCGCCTGCACGTCGGCACGAAGACATACCTCGTGAGGGAATCGTTAAGCTCACTCGAGACCCGGCTCGATCCATTGCGCTTTGCCCGCGTACACCGTGCGGCCATGATCCAGCTTGATCGCATAAGAGAACTGCGAACCACGCCGCGTGGCGATGAGGCGATATTGCTTGACGGCTCGCGCGTCCCTGTGAGCCGAAGGAGGCGAGCAGTTTTGGATGGATTGCTGCGCTGGCCTAATCATTGTGAAGAATGAGTTCATCTTTTTTTAATCCTAAGATCCAGACCTTTGGAGTCGTCCCAAATGTCCGGCGAAACATTTTGACGAACGTGCTGCATTGCCGATAGCCGAGCGCGAACGCCGCTTGCTTGACCGAGCATCCCGCAAGCAGTAGTTCCACTGCCTTCGTCAGCCGGAGCTGGCGGCGCCAAGACTCAAAGTCGGTGCCCATATCTCTCCGGAAGACTCTTTGAAGAGTTCTGACACTCACGCCAACCTCGGCACACAATGTGGCGAGCGTCTGAGATTGAGCGGGGTTGTTCAGCACGGCCTGGGTCACTGCGAGCGCACGCGGTTCTCGTGGCCACGTCACGAAGATGGGTACCGGTGACGCCTTCTCTAGATGGGAGACGACCAAGTCGCGAAGCGCTCGCTCCAGGTGATTCCTTACTCGAAGTTGCCCGATGCGTACCGTCTCCACAATGAGTTCTCGCAGCAGGGGTGTCACATGCAGTACCGCGCACTCTGATGGCAGGCCGGTGACCAGTCCCCGCCTGATGTATAACGTTCGCATAGAAACAGCTCCGGGCATATAAATTCGATGCTGAGTTTGCGCTGGAATCCAAAGCGCAAAATGCGGTGGTATTAACCACATCCTTTGCCTCGAACATACTTCCATAGCTCCGCAGATCGCATAAATCAACTGATCCGACCCATGCGCGTGTTCGGGAACCTGAAAACCGGGTGCGTACTCGTACGCTAGGGTCGCGATGGAAGTTCCCGGTTTGGGATCATATCGATCGAGAACTTGGCTGTGTCGCAATAGCAATATTATATGACCCAATAATGATCTTGCGACAGCTGAAAAAATTAGCCCATGATACTTCTATGCACTCTGGACTCGGCAAGTACAACATAATCGGCTTCATCACGATCGTGGATGTGGAGCGCGCGAAAAAATTCTACCGTGACACGCTCGGATTGCGGTTACTCAGCGAAGAGCCCCCGTACGCATTGGTATTCGACGCAAACGGCATTATGCTGCGTTTGGGTATGGGTAAGGAGCGTCTACCAGTTCCCGGTACAATTCTCGGTTGGCAGGTCCCGGACGCAAGCGCCGCCGTAACTGATTTGGAACAATCCGGAATCCGTTTCGAACGTTACGAAGACAAGCTGAAACAGGATGCCCAAGGCATCTGGACCTCGCCCACAGGTGCAAGGGTTGCGTGGTTTAAGGACCCCGATGGAAACCTGTTGAGCATCTCAGAACACCCCGAATTGAAACAGTAAAATGCTCACCATCGTGATCCATCTGTCTGAGCGAGTCTTTCGTGGCAGAAGCTTCGGCGGCATTCTGTGATTTAACATCAGCCCATGAGCGTCCACCACCGCATTGACTATTTTGAGTTGACTGCAAGCGATCTTTCAGCTGCCAAGCGTTTCTATTCCGCGGCCTTCGACTGGCACTTCAACGATTACGGACCCGATTACGCTGGCTTTGCCTACCCAGGCATTGAGCGCGAAGCCGGAGGTGTTTCTGGCGACGCGGATCACACTCGTGCCGCTTTGGCAATACTTTACAGCGACAACCTCGAGTTGAGTGAGCAGAAGGTGCGATCCGCGGGAGGGAGGATTGTTAAACCGATTTTTTCATTTCCTGGCGGTCGGCGCTTCCACTTCACCGATCCAAGTGGAAACGAGGTGGCCGTCTGGTCGGATAAGTAAACGAAAGCGTTTGTTAGTTGCAGCCTGCATATCTTCCCGAAAACCATGGTTTGTCGGACAGACGCGCGCGTCGCCCAAAGGGCCCTAAAAGAACCGGGAAATCTGTTGGCCCATTTGCGGCGTGGATTCGGAGCGGATGCATAGCTGGTACTGCCGAACGTTAAGAGATATTTCGTTTCAAGGGTTGAGGATTGACGTACGTTTCCGAACTCGTCGATGCTAATTGTTTGGGGAGGTAGTATCTGCTCGCGGCGTAAATCATTTTAGGAAGAAAATGTTTGTCGCTAATCCCACCAAGTTGCGGAAGCTCGTTTGAGACGTCCACGTCTGGCCGGTTTTCAGCTGTCCGTGGAGGTTACGGCGAATCGGCTCTCGTTATAGCGAAAATGCCCGTTTCGAGCGTCACGAACGTTCCACGCAATAGAGCGACAAGCCATCGCGATCGACAAAGTATTTGATGCGAGTCGAACGAGATACCCGCGTACCAGAACCCACCCGCGCCTCCAGCCAGCCTTCAGTTGCAAGTTCCTCATACGCAG
>JAFAUR010000033.1 GCA_019243205.1 Acidobacteriaceae bacterium
CACGAATACCCTCTCGGCATCATCGGGCCAGGCAAACAGCCGGCTGGGCGGCGACCGGGCATCGCAATCCATCTCGACCGGGGGTAACCGGATCATGTTCGACTATTACACCCTGGACGGCGTAACGAACACCGACCCGGACTTCTCTACGTACGTGGTTCTTCCGTCTATCGACGCTATTCAGGAATTCAAGGTACAGACCGGTGTTTACCCGGCCGAATTCGGCCATCAATCGACTCAAATCAATGTACTGACAAAATCGGGTGGAAACGCATACCACGGCGCGCTCTTCGAGTTCGTTCGCAATGACGTGTTCGACGCCATCCCTTACGCGTTTACCGCCACCCATCCCAACAAGTCACCGTTCAAGTGGAACGACTACGGCTTCGAAGTCGACGGGCCGGTACGGATTCCGAAGCTGCTCGACCTTCGCAATCGGTTGTTTTTCATGGCGAACTACGAGTGGAAAAAGCAACGCCAGCAGTCGCAGGCTGTGTATTCTGTCCCCACTCCGGCGATGTTCGGAGGGGACTTCAGCGGGCTCGGCACGACCATTTACGATCCGAACACGGCTGCGAACGGCGGAACGAAAACAGCATTTCCCGGCAATCGCATTCCTTCGAACCGAATTGATCCGATCTCGCAGAAGTTTCTGAATTACTATGTGCCCTCTAACTTGCCGGGTCTTGCGAACAACTATACGCAGTTGAACTCTTCTCCAAACAATCGCAACGGATTCACTGCGCGCATGGATTTTGTCGAATCTGCAAAATCGCAGTGGTCAGGTCGATATAGTTGGGGAGACGAAGATCAGGCCACGACAGGCATCAGCATCACTGGCAGCAAGATCCTTACAAATTACGAGCAGTATCTCGGTACGAACACGCGCAGCATCACGCCGAACCTGCTGAACGAAGCCCGTTTCGGCTATACGAAATTCAACAATTCACTAGGGACCTATTCGGCATACAACATCGATACGGTTGCGGCGCTCGGGATACCAAACCTGCAACCCGGAGCGCCTGTCTCCTGGGGCGTTCCGTTCGTTTCCTTTGCAGGCGATGGGTTTACGTCTATCGGCGATACGCAGGACGGCCCCTATGCCATTAATGACAATACGTTGCAAATTGTCGACAATTTGTCGTGGATTCACGGCAAACACACTTTCCGCTTCGGCTTTGAATACAACCGGCAAAACTTCAACCAGATCGGAAACCAGTTTTCGCGCGGACAGTTTGCCTTCCAGCCGAATGCGACTCAGAGCTCGAGCAAGACGGGCGGCGATGCTTTTGCGGAATTTCTGCTGGGCGATATCTATCAGTCGACCGTAGCTGTGGCTCTGGCAAGTGCCAAGTTTCAGCGCAACGCCGAAGCGGCTTTTGTGGACGATACGTGGAAGGTGACGGCGCGACTTACTCTGACTCTCGGCCTGCGTTACGAGTTGACGCCGCCCTGGACCGATACCGTCAACAACTTGTTTACAGTGGCCATTCCGCACATCGTCGGCCAAGCACAGGTCCCGGCTATCTACACTCCTTACCTGCTGCGGCAAGGAAGCTGCACGGATCCGTATGCCGGACCTCCTCCGATCAATATTCGCTGGACCACGGTCAGCGCGAAATGCAGTAACGGAGCACTGCCGTATCAACTGATGAACACATCGTATACGGACCTCGCTCCGCGCGTGGGTATCGCATTTTCGCCGGATTCCAAAACCGTGGTGCGCACTGGCTTCGGCATCTTCTACAACCAGGACATCGGTAACGCCTACTTCGATCTGGCGCGGAACATCGCCGGCCGTGTCACCATTACGTCGAACTCGGGAATACCCAACCTGTTCTACAGCAACGCCGTTCCTGGCGGAAGCAACACCGTGGCGAACGTGCCGTCTCCGTTCGCCTATTCGATGTCGGTGGACCACCGTACAACTTATTCGATGCCGTACCTGTTTAACGTTCAGCGGCAGGTGACGCCTAACTGGGCGCTCGAAGCAGGATACCTGGGTGGGCTGAGCCGCCATCTGCAGGGCTTCCAGGATGTGAACCAGGGCGTCCCGGGTCTCGGCAGCGTGTCTTCGCACCTGCCGTATCCCGGCTTCAGCAATATTCAGTTAGTGCAGGATGGCGGGACCGGCAATTATAATGCGCTGAGCATGAAAGCCACCCGACGGTTCGGTCAAGGCTTCAGCGTCATTGGTTCTTACACCTGGGCGAAGTCCATCGACACCACCAGCGGCATCCGCAACCAGGGATACGACACGCTTTATCCCCAGAACAGTTATTGCCTCTCCTGCGAACGCGCGCCTTCCTCCTTTGACACCCGTAATCGCATGGTAACGTCGGTCCTCTACGATTTGCCGGTAGGCAAGGGCAGGGCCCTGAACATAAGTAACTCCGTGCTAAATGCGGTGATTGGCGGTTGGGAAGCGGGTGGCATTCTGACACTGCAAAGCGGGATGCCCGGAACACTGACGATCGGAGGAATAGATAACGCCAATACTGGCGCGGGCGGATATGATCGACCCAACTTTACCGGCGTTAGTCCGTATGTGAATAATCCCACCCCCTCCCGGTATTGGGGCCTGGCGGCCTTCGCCGAAGCTCCTCCCGGACAATTCGGCGACGTCGGGCGGAATTCTATCTACGGACCGGGCATCATTAATTTCGACGCAGAAATACACAAGCAATTCCGCATGCCGTACAAGGAGAGCCATTCACTCCAGTTCCGGTTTGAAGCGTTCAATTCTCTTAATCATCCGAACTGGCAGATGCCGAACCTGAACATTCTCGCCGGGGCCGCTCAGCCTGGATTGCCAGCCACGGCTGCCCATCAGAACTTTGGAGTCGTCACGGCGACCAGCACGAACATGCGGCAGCTTCAACTCGGCTTGAAGTATTTGTTCTGATCCGGCCCATTCTATAGGAACCGCATTGACAACCAAACCCTGGATCTTCGGCGCGCTGCCGGGCGCGATAGTAGTGAGCATTTCCGTATTGGCGCAAGTGGGGACCGAGGTGCCTGCCGTCGTATCCGGCGCGAAGCCGGTTGCGGTAGACCGAATCAAGGTCCACGGCACGGCACTGGAAGGCAATCTCGAAGGCGATGCTGTCGACCGCGATGTTATCGTTTTTCTGCCGCCGAGCTACGCCACTCAAAAGAACCGACGCTACCCCGTTGTGTACGCGCTACATGGCTACTCGATCGGTGCGGAGCAGTGGACGCACGAGATCCACGTACCGCAAACCATCGAGGGCGCCTTCGCACAAGGCGCTCAGGAGATGATTGTCGTGCTACCCGACTCAAAGACCATCCACAACGGGTCAATGTATTCGAGTTCCGTCACGACAGGCGACTTTGAGCAGTTTATCGCGCACGATGTTGTTGCCTACGTAGACGCTCATTATCGGACCATTGCGAATCGGAGGAGCAGAGGACTCGCCGGCCATTCCATGGGCGGTTACGGCGCCAGCCGGATCGGAATGAAGCACCCCGATGTTTTCGGGAGTGTTTACATCATGAGTCCATGCTGTTTGTCGGCGCGAGGAGCCGGGCCGACAGACCCTGCGAGTGAGAAAGCGCTGGAGGCAGTGAAAACCGCCGCCGATTCAGCCAAGCTGCCGTTCGCTCTCCGGACGCAGCTTGCGTCCGCAGCGGCATGGTCGCCAAATCCGAAAAACCCGCCGCTGTTTCTTGATCTCCCGATCAAAGATGGCCAAGTCCAGCAGGATGTACTGGCGAAATGGGCAGCCAATGCCCCTTTGGCTTTCGTCGATCAGTACATCGACAATTTACGGCAGTACCGGGGAATTGCGATCGATGTGGGTGACCAGGACAATTTGCGGACAGGCGCGACCAAGCTGCACGACATCCTTGATAATTACGGCATCGCCAACAT
>JAFAUR010000102.1 GCA_019243205.1 Acidobacteriaceae bacterium
ACCGCTACAATCCATGAGGCGAGCAGCGCAAAGCCCACTACCCAGAAGATGTTTCCCGCATACTCGCCGGCGGTCGAACGAGCGAACCCGACTGGCATGAGACCAATGACGGTGACAAGCGTGCCCGCAAGCATGGGAGAAGCGGTATGGCTCCATGCGTATCCGGCGGCTCGGATACGGTTCCATCCTTCCTCCAGTTTGACCACCATGATCTCGATGGAGATGATCGCGTCATCAACCAGAAGCCCAAGTCCCAGAATCAGCGCGCCGAGCGTGATGCGATCGAATACTCTTCCGGTCAGCAGCATGATGACAAAGACGATCGCCAACGTCAGAGGAACGGCCGCTGCTACAACGATTCCTTCGCGGAAACCGAGGCTGAAAAAGCTAACCATCATGACGACGGCAAGAGCGACAAAGAACTTCAGCATGAACTCACCCACTGCTTCGCGGATGTTTACTGCCTGATCCGTCACTTTGCTGAAGCTGATGCCTGCAGGCAGGTCGGCGGAAATCTTCTTCTGTTCGGCAAGAAGCGCTTTGCCAAGGTCCAGACCGTTCCAGCCCTCCTTCATAACGATGCTGAGAAGCAAGGCCGGCTGCCCATTGTGACGAACAAGAAAGGTTGCGGGATCCTCGTATCCGCGCTTCACATCGGCAACGTCAGACAGCTTTAGCGTGCGTCCGCCGCCCACGATTGGCGTGTCCCGGATCTTCTGCAGATCATCGAAAGCGCCATCCAGGCGAATGTAAACCTGTTGAGCTTTCGTATCGATAGATCCAGAAGGGGTGACCGCATTCTCGCGGACCAGTGCATCAAAAATATCTCGCGCGTTGACTCCCAGCGTAGCCAGCCGTTGATATGAGAACTCGACAAAAATGCGTTCTGGCCGTTCTCCCACGACGTCAATCTTCTTCACGCCAGGCACATGAAGAATCCGCTGGCGAAGAGTTTCTGCTTCACGCGTGAGCTGGCGAGGAGGAAGGCCTGGAGCCTCGACCGAGTAGAGTGCGAACGTCACATCAGAGTATTCATCATTGATGAAAGGCCCGAAGACGCCCTGAGGCAAGTTGTGCGCTTCATCGCCTAGCTTTTTGCGTGCCTGGTAAAACTCTTCGGGGACGTCCTTTGGAGGGGTATTGTCCTTGAGAGTCACCATCATCAGCGCCAGGCCGGGACGCGTAAACGTCTCTACCCGGTCGTAGTCGCGCAATTCCTGCATGCGCTTCTCCAGTGGCTCGCCAACAAGGTCCTGCATCTCTTGTGCTGTCGCTCCGGGCCACACGGCTGAAACGGTAAACACCTTGATCGTGAAGGTGGGGTCTTCTGCGCGTCCCAGTTTCAGGAAGGCAAAAATGCCGGCAGCAGCGATCGTAATCAGCAGGAACAGCGTGATTGCCTTTTCTCTGACCGCGAGAGCCGAGAGGTTAAATCCCTTTCCTCCCTGATGACGATCATTGATTGTCTGATCTTCGAAGTCGTAACTATTCATCGGCGGGCCATCTCTTTCTCTTCCACTTGGACATGCTCCCCTTCGTGAAGCAGGTGGACCCCAAGCGCTACGACTTCTTCTCCTGGTTTGAGACCAGAGGCGAGGTACGTATCTTCTTCGCCGATGTGTGAAATCGCCACCGGCCGAAAGGAAACCGTCAGATTATTTCGATTCAAGATCCAAACACCGGGACCGCTCGCCCGGTCTGTAATGGCGGCATTGGGAACGATAAGAGATTCTTCTGTTCCGCTGCCTGTGAGCTGTATTGTCACCGTGGCGCCCAGGGGAGCTTGAGCGCCAACGCCTGCCAGAACATATCGCGCTTCGAACGTTCGTGTAAGCGGATCGGCTGAATCCGAGAGCTGTCGTAAGCGCGCTGGAACACTGCCGCTTTTGCCGAACAACGTGGCACGCGCAATAGAACCGAGATGAGGCCGCATCGTCTCCGGCAGGAATACGGATGCCTCGCGCGGACCAGAATGGGCAAGCCGGACGACAGTCTGTCCGGGCGAGACAACTTGGCCTGGCTCGGCGAGTGTTTCCACCACAGTGCCGTCAGCATCTGCCAACAGAACTGAGTAATCCCCCTGATCTCTCGCGATCTTTTCCTGGGCCTCGGCGGCAGTTAATTGGGCTCGCGCGGTATCGGAAGCAGCTTTGATTTGGCCGTAGGTCGAAGCCGAGACGGCTCCCGTTGCTACCAGTCCTCGGTAGCGTGCTTCGTCCGCAGCCGCCTGATCGGCGCGCGCTTTGGCGGCCGCAACACTCTCGACTTGGGCTGTGATCGCGTGAGCGTAGTCAGTTATATCGATCCGCATCAACGCCTGGCCTGCGCGGACATTGTTGCCGGCGTCGACCAATCTCTGAGTGATCTTGCCCGAAACGCGGAACCCCAAATCGCTCTGAACTCGAGCGGTAACGACCCCTGTGAAGAGTTGGGGCGACCTCGATGACACAGAAGGCGTAGTTATTCGCACGAGTTCCGGTAATGTGCGTGAATCTTTCTCCTCGCGCTTGGCGCAACTTACAGCCAAAAGGGCGAGAACCGAGAGGAAGGTGAAGCCGAAACGTTGCATCACCGAGCGCAAAGGACGCGGATGCGCGCCCCGAATCATGAAACGAAACCCGCTGCTCTTTGCGGGGCGCGCTTGACGCCGCGGCCGTTTTGCGCGGGTTTCTTGAGAGCTTGTCGTTTGTTCAGTAAACATATCGAATCACCTG
>JAFAUR010000113.1 GCA_019243205.1 Acidobacteriaceae bacterium
TCGTGACGGTCACGTATCCGGATGTGGGCAGGATTGAGGCAATCGAGACAACACGAGTTTCACCGTCCTGCAGACCGGCAACTTGTATATGCGAGCTGGTCTGCCCCGCATCCGCATCGATGCGGACGTTCTTCAGCCCTGGAGAGCCATTGACGATCGTGAGGACATTTTCTTCAAAGCCGACATTTTTCACGGCGAAGGGAACGGGCGTTCCGGGTTCGCGACTCGCGTCGAGCATAGCCGGATCGATGTAGGAGATATTCCCGGCTACGTCCTCTAATTGAAATTTGACGTAGGAGGACCAGCCGCTCTCGGTGGCGCTGAAGCTGACCGGATTGGTTGTTCCTATGGGGAAATTGGGAATAGAAACGGTCGCGTTCACCACTTGCACCGGGATAATCGATTGCAAGCCCGATCCCGTATCCTGGGCCGTGAACGTCATGGTGTAAGACGATCCGTTGACCGTGTAGGTGCAGCAGGTCCAGGTGGGAGGCGTCGTGTCGTTGGTCGTGACGACAAACGAAACCGTGGTCGAACGGGTTTCTCCTCCGCCTGTGCCGGTAATCGTCAGGGTGTAGGTTCCTGTCGGCGTAGTCGAGGATGTGCTGATGCTGAGCGTCGAAGATCCGGTTCCGTTGACTGATGTGGGATTGAAAGACCCGGTGGCGCCAGAGGGAAGTCCGCTAACACTGAGATTGACCGCACCAGTAAAGCCCGCCAAGGCATTCACATTGACGGGAATGTTTGTTCCTGTTGTGCCCTGCAGACCCTTCTGCGGCGTCGATGGCACGGACAGTGAGAAGTCGCTAAGAAGTCCGTAAACGGTTACCTGCTTCGAATCAGTTGCGACATAGACCCTCCCGTTCGCGACCGTCGGTTCGGCAAAGCGTGCGAAGGAAGGGAGTGAGTCGCGATTTGAATTCTGATTGCTGTTCCACAGCTCTGTCGCCACATTTTCGGCGTTGAAGGCGTGAAGTACGTTATCGGGAGTGGTGGACCAAACGATACCCGTGCCGCTCTGGCTGCCGTTGGCGGAGACCGCTACCGTAGCCGGAGTGACTCCCGTCGTGATCGTATTTTGAGAGGTCGGCGTCGTGTTGAACTTGCCATTTACCAGACTGTAGGACCGTAGGACATCATTGTTGCCCCAGATCAGCAAGCGATTGTTCCAAAAAGCAAAATCGCGAATCTGGTCGCAACCATCCGAACTGTACGAACACGGGCCGGAGCCGGTGGCCTGGAACTGCTGCACCACCTGCGAGAGGTTGCCTGCGTTGAAGACGTACATTATTCCGTCCTTTCCTCCTGCCAAAAGGAGGTTCGTGCCCGGGAGTAACATAGGGCCGCTGGAGCTGAAGTCCAGATCGTTCGCGTTCAGAGCCGCATAGTTCACGGGTGGGTATGAGCCGAGAAACTGACCCGAGGGAGACAATTGCAACAGCCGCTCTCCATAATCGCCTATAGCCGCATCTCCGCTGCTACTTCCGGTAGTCGCATTCGCGGGCGTTGTGTTGCCGGTAGCGAAGTAGATATCGCCTGAATTGTCAACCACGAGACCGCGGCCGGATTGCCAGACGCCTCCCTGCCCGCCGTTCGGCGTGCTGTTGAAGATCATGGGTTTTGTAGTCAGGTTGGAGGCGTTATATCCCAGCACCCAGCCGTGCCAGGGATCGACGTCGGGTCCACAATTCCCAAAGCCGGCGTAAACGGAGCCATTCGCGAGTAGCAGAGCTGTCCGCTGCGTCTCATCGCTCGCCGGACCCATGGTGACGGTTCCGTTCTGCGCGTTATAGCCCGATCCAGGCACGCTGGCCTGAATCAGGGTAGGGCTGCCGAATTTCTCGGTGTGAGTCGGAATGTCTAGAGCATGAATGGTGTGAACATAACCGCCGCCCGATGGCGCTGCGGAAACGGCATACAGTGTACCGGTACTTGTATCAATAACGGGCGTGCTGAGGATTCCGAGTTCAGGCCCAGTGGAATAGTAATTGGGGCATCCGTTAGAAGTGGGAGCTTGAACCGAAGGGCCGAAGTTCACCTGCCACAGGGGTGCCGCGCCTGGATTGTTCGCGTCGAACGCGTAGATGCTGTTGTGCATCGTGGCGACAAACACCACGTTGGTTGTGACGCCGTTAATGGTGAGGTTGGGGACGTACAGCGGTTGAGCGAAAATCCATCCGTCAACCGTCCAGGAGAATAACTTTCCGAATTGCTGGACGTTGACGTTTGAGGTGTTTAAGACGACCTCATTCGTATTGGCGGATGTTCGACTGGAGTTGTATTGACCTGTCGAGATGGTGGGATTGCCAGTGACTTGCGCCGCTGCGGGCAGAACAGCGGCAAAAAACAAACACACATAACTTCTGAACACAAATCCTCCGATCGGAAAGAACCCAGCAGATGGGCTGTTTGAGAGGTCAAGCGACGAGGGAACAATCGCCCGCTTTCGATTCGAGTCGAATCCGTCGCAGACCTAAACGTAAGGTACCTCTCAGGCTACTGTAATTCTAGACTTTTCAACAGAACTTTACGTATTTTAGTAGCACTACTAGTATTGGTACTTCAGTGTTTTTTATACCGACGGTTGTGCCCAAGAAAGCCGTCTCGGAGCACGGCTCTGTGAGTACCGTGACCCACGTGCTCGAATTCTTGGGAGTTGATGGCCGCGGAAAGCAGTGTTAGGTTGCTGGGCGGAGGTCAGGACAAATAACTTTAATGAAGGCATCAGCAATCGCGAACTTGGCGCTTTGGGTTGCGCCGACGCTTCTTTTGGGTCAAAGCGCTTCCCCGCCCACGAATCTGATTAACCCTGCCGGATCGAATCTCGAAGACGCATATCAAGTGAACTACGCGGCGAACCTGAATATTGCCGACGGCGTAGTGAACGTCACAAACGCTGGGGGTTCAGCCGGAGCAACCGCACCTACGTCCTCCAATACGGCGGGCGACATTTGCGCGAATGTGTATGTCTATCAACCGAATGAGCAGTTGGCGGCATGCTGTTCCTGTTTGACGACTCCGAATGGCTTGTATGCATGGCCAGTGATCTTCGGCCCAAGCGCCTTGCTCACCAATGTGGCGAACAAGCCCAATTCGGTGGTCATCAAGCTCGTCGCCACCAGCCCGGGGACGGACGCGGCAACGGGAAATCCCGTTTGTGATGCGACGTTTCAAACGGCTCCGCTGAGTCTCGTGCCCGGATTAGCCGCTTGGGGCACACATCCCCACCGCACACCGACTTCGGCGATTGGAATCACTGAGACCGTATTCGATAAGCGAGGGCTCAGCCTGGGCGAAGCGATGAAGCTGCAAAACGACTGCAATGGCCTGGGAACCGCGGGGCAATGTCCCACATGCCTGAATATGGGTTTGGCGAGGCCAACTGTGGCGGCATCCGGCCCATCCTTCTGAAGGAATTGGATCAAGTTTGAATCGAGGATGAATTTATGAATCGCAGCCTAATTGCGTTGCTTTCTGCCGGTACGCTTCTGCTCGGCTCCGCTCTCGCGGCGACCGCAGCCACAGTGATTATTGTCGATGAGAATGGGAACGGGACGATCAATGGCGTGCAGCTGCCATCCACTACGAGCGGCACTGACAACAAT
>JAFAUR010000310.1 GCA_019243205.1 Acidobacteriaceae bacterium
CCTCGAGCCAGGACTTCTTGTGCTTCGGGTCCGCCCGCTTATCCCGCTCGTCGAGCGGACGCGCAGGGCGCGGAGATCCGACTCGCTTTCGCGCCAGATCTTTCACTGTTTTGTTCTTGCTGTACTTAGCTGCCTTCTTAGCCATACGCGGCTAAGCACTAACGAATGGGATTGTCCTGAACACGTGTCTCAACGGCGGGATCCAGCTCGCCGGCGGTCAGAACGTTGTAGGCGATCTTGGCACGAGTCGGGATAAAATGCCAAACCTTCTCCGCTGTTGCCCTTTCCTGGGCCTGGATGTCGCGCGCCAGCATTTCCGTGAGCACGTCCCCGGCACGGCTGGCCACTGCGATCAGCGCCTCGTACATCGCGCACTCACTATTCTCGACCGAAAACGCAACAATCAGGTTCTGCGCTACCCGCTCGTCCGCTTCATGTGCGACTTGGGCTACGCGGGGTGCAAAGGTGAAAACGCGGGCGAGCGCAGCCTTGGAGGTCGAAGGACGGCCGCCCAACTCTTCTAAGCGGACCGATAGCCGTTCATGCTGCCCTTGCGTCTCAATCGCGTGCTGGGCGAAGAGACCCTGCACCTCGGCGTCGACTCCCTCTGCTGCGAAAGAGCGTAACTGGGACTCGAAGCTCTTCTCAGCAGCAATCGCATCCTCGAGATATCGTCGAATGATTTCCGCGGCAGTCTCCGCCATGCCCCCAGCTTATCGCGCGGGCTAGGCAGCCATCCTGTTGGCGTTTGCCGGCGGGACTGCAAGTTCAAGGAACTCCGCCTCGAAGCGAGCCTGTTCCTTCGGATCATCCGAGGGCCGCAGGACACGGCAGCATTCCCGCAACGACTCTTCTAGCGGGCGACGGAGAGCTTCATCCCCAAGCACAACCCTTACCAGCTCCCGGGCAGCCTTCCGACCTACCTCCGGCGTCTTGGCAAACATCAGCGCCTCGTACTTGTCGTTGATGATCTGGGTCTGTTTATTCATTGTCCCTAGCATTTTGATGCGACAACCGTACTTTTTGCTGCTACTCAAAACGCTCGGGAGAACCTTGTTTTTTCATGTTGAGCGGCAGGTCAGGCCGGCTTTCTCGCGTCGCCGCCGGACAATCCAAATGGCTTCTTGCGCGCTCTAGCAGGTTGCGGACCTCGTCATCGCTAACTTGCCCGAATCTTTGGTACCACATGCCTACTGACCCGAATGGATGCGGTGTTCGCAGGCAAATCAGGTCATCCACGGATTCTCTGATTTCGGCACCGGTGCCGGGCGCCGCCACCGGAACCGCAACTATAATCTTTTCAGGTTTTTGCGCACGAACCGCCGCTATCGCCACCAGCATACTCGCCCCGGTCGCAAGCCCATCATCCACCAGGACCACCACCCGACCGTGTACCTCCGGTGCCGCCCGGTCCCCACGATATAGTCGTTCCCTGTCGGCCAGAACACGTTCTTCGCGGGCCTCCACCTCCTTCAGCACTGCGGGGGGTATGCGCAAGTGTTCGATCAATGGCCGATTCAGAACCTGGAATCCACCGGTTGCAACGGCACCGAGGGCCAGTTCTTCCTCACCCGGCAGTCCGAGCTTTCGGACAACGAACAGGTCCAGCGGTAGCAATAAAGCACTAGCAATCTCGAAGCCGATTGGAACCCCGCCCCTGGGCAGGGCCAACACAATTGCATCGTGAAGACCCGAACGGCCCCGCAATCGCCCGGCGAGAGCGCGCCCCGCTGCAAGCCGATCTGAAAAGTACGCCACCCGCAAGACCTCACTTAATCGTTACCGGGCTATGACCCACATCAATTGCAAGTGCCTCGCTGGCCTGTAACGGAACGGCCCAGTTCTGCCGATATGTGAGCGAGTGGAGAAATGCCGGCGACGTTGCATCTTACATACCTGGCCGCGCTCGTAGTCATCATAACGGGATTTGCCTTACGGCTGCGCCGGCTCAAAGTCGCAGGTGACATCCGCCTGCGTACACTCGAGCAGCATCGCGACCGCCTCCAGGCAGCGAACAACGCTCGCGCCGACTTCCTGGTGAACATTAGTCAGGAAATACGCACTCCGATGAATACTATCGTCGGTTTCACAGATCTCGCGTTGAAAAGTGAGCTGGAAAAAGAACTGCGTGAGGATCTGAACAGCGTTCGCACCTCGGCGGAGTGGCTGCTGCACATCGTCGACGACATCATTGAGTTCTCCCGCATGGAAGCCGGCCAGCTCCAGCTAGAAAACTCCCCATTTTCAATAGCCGAATGCGTCCGCTCCGTTCTAAACACCATCCAGCCGGAAATAGACGCGAGAGGTTTGTCCCTGCATTGCCGTTTCGGTCCCGATTTGCCCTCTCGCGTTTCCGGCGACGGGGCCCGCCTGAGGCACGTCCTGTTCAACCTGCTCGACAACGCGGTCAAGTTCACCTCGAGCGGCGGCATCAACGTGCTCGTCGCAGTCGAACCTTCCCGCGGCAACTCGCTTCACCTCCGGATTACGCTCGCCGATACGGGAATCGGAATTCCTCCTGAGGAACAGCCCTTCATCTTCGAACCGTTCCGCCCGGGCGCAGCGGGCGGAGGCGATCGCTGTAGCCGCTACGGATTCGGGCTCGCGATCGCTCAGCGCTTGACAAACCTCATGGGAGGCGATCTCGAATTTCAGAGCACGCTCGGAGCGGGTAGCACTTTTTTGTTTACCGCCCCGTTTGAGCGATTCACTGGACCAGTCAATCCATCGCACGCCCTCACCGGACTGGCCCCCCGAGTCTCCGTGTTGGTTGCGGAAGACAATGCTGTGAACCGCCGTCTCATTACAAAACTTCTGGAATCCGCCGGGCACGCTGTAACCACTGTCGCGAACGGTGAAGAAGCGGTTCGACTTTTTGCGGCCGGATGCTTCGAAGTCATTCTCATGGATCTGGACATGCCCGAGATGGACGGTCTTGAGGCGACTCGCCAGATCCGCCTGCTCGAAGACGCTGGCCGCCAAACCCGAATCTACGCCTTAACCGCGCACACCCAACCCGAGGATCGCGACCGCTGCTTCAGGGCGGGCATGGACGGCTTCATTTCGAAACCGATACACATCGATGACGTCCTCCAGACTGTTTCAGCGCTCAAAGTTCCAGCTTGCCCTGAAACATCATGTCTTTCAGCTTGAACTTCCTCACCAGAGTCAACGAGCCGAATCGCGTGGCAAAAACCACTTCCTTGTCATGGAGCGCGATCTCCGGAGAACGCGGGAAAAAAATGTGAAGATCTCCGGTTGCTGCGTCGAGCTTCACATCATCTGACGCGATCGTGCGCTTGCCGCCTACCCATAGTTTCGACTCCGCCATGACGCCCTCAAGCATACGCTCGGGGTCTGCTTCTACTCCCGATGAGTTGAGATCGCCGCCGCTTGCGGATTTCGTTTGCAGGCTGCCGCCCTGCCGGTAGCGCCCCGCCGGTACCAGCCCCTTCACCGTGATCACGTAGTTCTTGGCATGTTCAGGTACGGGCAAATGGGAACGTATGAGCGCCTGCCGAACCGGAGATGCTGAGTCCCATCTCACTAACACGGAAATAGTCGGCAGCCGGGTAGATACATTGTTTGACACGCCGCCATCCCAGCGTCCATCGGAAGCGCCTCTCGGACCTGCCATGCCCGCTTGCGCGGCTCCGGGGAGCGACGGATTTTCCGGCACGCTCTTGTCTTCGGGATCGATGAACGTCGCCGCAGCGGGCTGCGACCACGGCGAGTCGGCAAGAATTCGCTCCACATCCTGAGCGCTCCAGTCTCGGGGATCTTTCCGATCCGGAGAACTTGCCGCTATCAGCAGCGCCGTCGACAGCGCGACAGCGCCCACCCATTTGCTCATGAACCTTAGATGCCGAGTTCCTGCTTCACAGCCGCAAACTGCTCCGCTGCAAATTCGAGTTCTTGCGGAGTGTGAGCTGCCGAAACCTGCACGCGAATGCGCGCCTTGCCCTGCGGCACCACCGGATACGAGAAGCCGATCACGTAGATGCCGCGTTTCAGCAGAAGGTCGGCCATCCTCGTAGCGAGAGACGCATCTCCGAGCATTACGGGTACGATCGGATGCTCGCCCGGCAGGATCTGAAATCCATTCGCAGTCATGCGCTCGCGAAACAGCCGTGTGTTCGAGAAAAGACGTTCCCGCAGCTCGGAAGTCGTCGTCAGCAGATCCAGAACTTTGATCGAGGCCGCCACAATCGGCGGTGCGACCGAATTCGAAAACAGGTACGGCCGCGACCGTTGCCTGAGCAGATCGACGATCTCTTTCCGCCCGCTCGTGTAACCGCCGCTCGCTCCGCCCAGAGCCTTCCCCAGTGTGCCAGTCAGAATGTCAACTCGACCCATCACGTTGTGGAACTCGTGCGTACCCCGCCCCGACTTGCCCATGAACCCGACGGCATGCGAATCGTCAACCATCACCATCGCGCCGTACTTGTCGGCCAGGTCGCAAATGTCTGGAAGCCTGGCAATGTAGCCATCCATCGAGAACACGCCGTCTGTAGCAATCAGTCGGGTTCTCGCTCCGCTCGCCTCTTTGAGCTTCGTCTCCAGGTCAGCCATGTCGCCGTTCTTGTACCGGTAGCGCGCCGCCTTGCAGAGCCGAATTCCGTCGATGATGCTTGCGTGGTTCAGCTCGTCCGAGATGATTGCGTCTTCCGCATCCAGCAGAGTTTCGAACAACCCACCGTTGGCATCGAAGCACGAACTGTAGAGAATCGTATCTTCTGTTCCGAGAAACTGGCTCAACCGTTCTTCCAGCTGTTTGTGTATCGACTGCGTTCCACAGATGAATCGCACGCTCGCCAGTCCGTATCCCCAGCGGTCCAGAGCGTCTCGCGCGGCAGAAACCACCTCTGGATGGTTTGCCAGTCCCAGGTAGTTGTTCGCGCACAGGCTCAAAACCTGCTTGCCCTCCGTAACCCGTACCTCCGCTTGCTGCGGGCTGTCAAGCAGCCGTTCTCGTTTGAACAGGCCCGCGCTTGCAATCTCCTGCAGCCGCCCGTTTAGTTGCGGCTGTACATTGGCATACATAGCTGCTCGTCGCTCCTCAACAATCCTTCACATTCACTGCTAATCCGGCCAGCGCCGTTTCCTTGTAACGCGATTGCATGTCGAGCCCCGTCTGATACATCGTTCGAATCACCTGATCGAGCGACACAACGTGACCGCCGCCTTCCTGCGTCGCCATCTGGCAAGCATTGATCGCTTTCACAGCGCCTATGGCATTCCGCTCGATACACGGAACCTGCACCAGCCCGCCGATCGGATCGCAAGTCATTCCAAGATGGTGCTCCATGCCGATCTCCGCCGCGTGCTCGACTTCCTCGTTCGATGCGCCGAGCGCGCCAGCAAGGCCTGCCGCCGCCATCGAGCAAGCCACGCCCACTTCGCCCTGACAGCCCACCTCGGCCCCCGAGATGGAAGCGTTCTCCTTGTACAGAATGCCAATCGCACCTGCAGTAAGGAAGAACCGCATCAGTCCATCATCCGAAGCACCCGGCACAAACTGCAGATAATAGCGGATCACCGCCGGAATCAGCCCTGCTGCGCCGTTTGTCGGCGCCGTCACCACGCGCCCGCCCGCCGCATTCTCCTCGTTCACAGCCATCGCAAAAGCGTTCACCCACCGCATGGCGCTCAGCGGTTCGCTGCCACCTTGCGCTTGCAACTTCTTGTAGAGCGGAGGAGCCCGCCTGCGCACTCGCAAGCCTCCCGGTAACAGCCCTTCTTGCCGCAAACCCCGTTCGATGCAGTCGTCCATCACCGACCACAGCAGGTGTATCCGCTCGCGAACGCTCTCTTCGCCCCTCAAGGCAGATTCGTTCGCCAGCATCAGTTCCCAGATGGCGAGCCCATGCTCATTCGCCTGGGCCAGCAATTCGGCGCCATTCGAAAACGGATAAGGCACCTCCAACGGCGGTGCATCGCCGGCCGCTTCGCCTTCCCGAACAATAAAGCCCCCGCCGATCGAGTAATAGACTTCGCTCTTCAGCAAATTGCTCGCGTTGTCAAAGGCTGAGAAACGCATGCCGTTCGGATGCCCGGGCAGACACTCTTCCGCATGAAATAAAAGGTCACGTGCAGCTTCGAACTCGATCGGCTTCTCACTGAAAAGCTCCAGAATTCTCGTGCTGCGAATCGATTCGAGTATCTCTTCGACAGCGTCTGGATTCACTTCTTCCGGTTTTTCGCCCGAGAGCCCCAGAATCACTGCCTTGTCCGTGCCGTGGCCGATGCCGGTGAGCGCAAGTGACCCGAAAAGCTCAGCGAGCACGCGGCTTATTTGGTCCAATTGAGAGCTCTCGGCGAGCCCTACTGCAAACTGGCGCGCAGCGCGCATTGGACCGACCGTATGTGAACTCGAAGGCCCGATACCGATCTTGAACAGATCAAAAATGCTCGTTTTCATGGCCGAACCGCCGTCAGCCTCAGCAGCCGCCGCTCCAATCGAGCAGGACTTTCCCCGATCTGCCGCTTCGCATCGCTTCGAAACCCTTCTCGAAATCACACGCGGCGAAGCGATGGGTAATCACAGGACGAATGTCCAGGCCGGATTCGAGCATCACTGTCATCTTGTACCAGGTCTCGTACATCTCCCGCCCGTAGATGCCCTTGACGGTGAGCATGTTGAAGATCACCTGCCGCCAATCGAATTCCATCGGCTTGGCGGGAATTCCGAGCATCGCAACCTTCGCGCCGTGACTCATATTCGCCACCATGTCACGAAAGGCAACCGCATTTCCCGACATCTCCAGCCCGACGTCGAAGCCCTCCTGCATCCCAAGCTGCTCTTGCACGTCCGCCAGCGATGTTTCGCTCGGATTCACTCCGAGGGTCGCGCCCATCTGACGCGCCAGGTCCAGCCGGAATGGATTTAGATCAGTCACGACCACGAACCGTGCTCCAGCGTGCCGGACGACCGGAATGGCCATCAGGCCGATCGGTCCGGCTCCCGTGATCAACACATCTTCCCCGAGAACAGGAAACGAAAGTGCCGTATGCACGGCATTTCCAAACGGGTCAAAGATCGCCGCCACTTCCAGATCTACATCAGGCTTGTGACGCCAGATGTTGCTCATAGGCAGAGCAACGTACTCGGCAAATGCTCCCGGCCGGTTTACGCCCACCCCACGCGTGTGCGCGCACAGGTGCCGCCGCCCGGCCAGGCAGTTCCTGCAACGCCCGCAGACCACATGTCCTTCTCCGCTGACAATCTCTCCCGGATGGAAGTCGTTAACGTTCGATCCGACTTCGACAATCTCCCCCACGAATTCGTGGCCGATCACCATGGGCACGGGAATCGTTGCCTGCGCCCAGGTGTCCCAATCGTAAATGTGCAGATCGGTCCCGCAGATCCCGGTCTTCAATACCCGTATAAGAACGTCGTTGATCCCGATCTCCGGAACGGCAACGTCCTGAAGGAACAGACCGGGAGCGTTCTCCGCTTTGACGAGAGCCTTCAAGCCCGGCACTCCGACGTGGTGTGCATTTACTTCATGGTAGATCCGAAGCCAGCCCGTGCGAGAGCTTTCGGACCGCCAGGCACTTATATCGAGTGGTGGTCCCGGCGCAGCCATCCCGAAGCACGCAAGCCGAGCGCGGATCGACGCTGATCGAATTCACACTCGTACTCCTGCCTACGATGGCCATCCTGCTGATGATCATCGATTTGGCCTGGGCACTGTTTGCTCAGGTGACGCTGCAGGAAGCAGTGCGCGAAGGTGTTCGTTTTGCAGTCGTCGGCCAGAGTGATGCGGCCATTCGCCAGCGTGTTACGCAATATGCGTTCGGGTTTGTGAAAGACGCCTCCTCGGCCGGTCCGGTTGGTGTCCATTACTTTGCCCAGGCAAACCCGACCGTCGAACTCGCGCCGAGCGTCGTCGGTAGCAACTGTGCCGGAAACATCGTAAAAGTCACAATTGCCGGGATCTCGATCTCGCCGATGGGTCCGCTCTGGCGAAGCGCGGCCGCGCTGAACCTGGGGGCGGTTTCTGCCGATATCGTTGAGCCAGGAGTGCAAGGTAGCAACTGTCCTGCGCGATGAGCATCCAGTCAAGGTCGAGAGAACGCGGCAGCGCCTTGGTCGAGTTTCTGCTCTGCTTTGCCCTGTTCTGGGTGCCGTTGTTCTTCGGATCGCTGGTTATCGGGCTCAACTTAATCCGCGAAATCCAGGTGACCCAGATTTGCCGGGACGCCGGGCACATGTACTCGTTTGGAACCGATTTCTCTCTGGCAGGCAATCAAACTCTGCTCGCAGAGTTGGCCCCGAATCTGAACCTGAGTTCCACTAACCCGGGCAATGCCTACATCGTTTTTTCGACCGTGACCTTCGTAGACGCCAGTGCGTGCTTGTCCGGCACCGGCAAGAGCACTTGCCCTAACCTGAACAAAGCCGTCATTACGCGGAGAATCGTCATCGGCAATTCGGCTGTTCATGCACTAAGCAATATCGGCAATCCCGCATCCACGATCATCGGTTCGGGAGGTGTCATCAAGCCCAGCGATTACACTACCGACGCGACTGCGGTCGCTCCCGCCTTTCTGAACCTCATCTCGTTAAGTTCATCAAGTCAGAACTCGTACGTAACCGAGATGTGGGCAAGCTCTTCCGATCTGAACATCTGGGGCCCTCTGGGCAATGTGCAACCCAGCGCGCGTTTCTTCTTCTAACTTCGACCTACTGTGAGATGGACAGAACCTGCGAGGCAATCCGTTGAAACGCAGCGTTCAACTGCGTGGAGTTCGGTGAATAGACAAACAGCCCCGCCGGTCTTGTCGGGTCGTATGTGGGACTGCTTGCATCGTTCGAAATCCGTGTGAGGAAAGTCTGAAACACGCTCTCTGTAGGAGCATCGTTCGCTCCTCCGAGTCCAATCGTGTAGATCACGGCATTCAGGCTTGTATCGTTGCGGATTGTTTTTGCCTGGGCGTCCGCCGCGTTGAAGGAAGCGTCGACCACGGCTTGCGGAACGTCCATACGCAAGGCGACCGTTTTTGCACCGGGACCGCTCTTGTTTGGTCCTGTGCTGACGTAGTCGCTGTTCTGCGTCATGTACCCGATCGTGGAATTCCCCCAGTGATCCGTCCCTGGTATATAAGCCAAGTCCCGGCGCATGTATTTGCCGTTATTGTTCGCGGTGAATGCACACCCGGAGGCGGTGATGAAAGTAGGATTCCCATTGGAGATGCTGTTTACAGTGTGGTTGAAAACCCCTTCGGTATCACCGGTCTTCACGGCGCCGCCGGCCCATTGCGCGATGACTCCGCTCAAGTTGGTCGGAGTGCAACCACTCGTCGTGGCGGTCACCGTGTTGTTGTAATTCGGAGCCACATCGTATCGGGTTTCAGGAGAAGTGGGTTGAGCAACAAGCTTCGGAAAATCGCCATAAATACCGTTTGGCTGGCCATCCGTGAAGAATACAATCACATTCAGCGCTCCGGGAAGTGCGTATTGCGGGCTCGACAGCGTCTGGTAAGCGAGGTTGAGCGCGTCTGCGGAGCTTGTATTCGATCCGCAAACCAGATTCCCGATAACTGAGCTCAGACTTGGACTGCCGGATTTAAACGTCTTCGTAGGCTTGTAATCCAAATTTACGCCCGCATGGAAAGTAACCAGCCCTAACTGATCCCGGCCATCCGAGAAATAGTTGACGAACGTCTGGGCTGAGCTCTTCATTGTCTGACAAACGTTCTTTCCATCAGGACCGGTTATGTTCATGGAGCTGGAACGATCGAGCACGAGCATAACGTTCACATCCCGTCGCGCAGTCTGACCATGGGCAGAAATTGTGGTAGTTCGAAATCCGAACAACGGAAGGAAAAAAAGAGGCACGATCGCCGTCGCGTCTACGGTAATGATTCGCGTTCCGCTCTGGCTGCACGTCAGAGGCGGTATGTACGGCGAACCGCTGGCCATCGTAGTTCCCATCGTGCCCGGCTGAAAATTGGCTTGGAAATACTTCGCTGCAATATCCTGGGCAATCGCATTCGAGGATGTACAATCCTGCGCCGCGCTCAAAGATCTGCCCGCCGCGAGCGCGGCGCCGTCCGCTGAAGCCGACAGCTTCGCTTTCTCCCAGAAGACCACTCCGCCATCGATCGCCAGGCCGACCAGTGGGATCACGACCAGAAATGTCAGAAACGTGAACAGAATCAGTGACGCTCCACGCTCGCCGCTGGTCCGCCGTGCCGATTTCATTTCGAGAAAACTCTTCTGTGTGTAAGTGAAACCGGAATCTCCGGCTTCTCACACGCGGACAAGCCTCGTTTGTCACGAAATCATCTCACTCCCATCTAAGAAAGCAGTAAGGACTTATAACAGTGAGTGGCGAGCAATGGCTCGTACAGGATCGTTCGCCGCAAAATAGATTACAGATGAAAGCGCTTACGATCATTCCGGGAAAAGCTAACTCTGCCTCTGTCCAAGACGTCCCCTTGCCAGCCGCAAGCGACGGCAGCGTCCTTGTCAAGGCTCTCGAACTGGGCATCTGCGGCACGGATTTCGAACTGATTTCAGCCGACTACGGCTGGGCACCCCCCGGCAGCCAGCACCTCATCATCGGCCATGAGTCCCTCGGAGTTGTCGAAGAAGCTCCGGAGAATAGCCATTTGAAAAAAGGTGATCTGGTCGTGGGGATCGTGCGCCGGCCCGACCCGGTTCCTTGCGCTGCATGCGGCGGCGGCCAATTTGACATGTGTCTCAACGGGAAATACACGGAGCGCGGCATCAAAGAGCGCAACGGATTCGGATCGGAATTCTGGCGTATTGAGGAAGACTACGCCATCCGGCTCGACCCTGGCTTATGCGATGTGGGCGTTCTGATGGAGCCCGCGAGTGTTCTCGCAAAAGCCTGGGACCATATAACGCGCATCGGAGAGCGCGCCATCTGGAAGCCGAAAACAGTTTTGATCACCGGCGCAGGACCAATCGGCCTTTTGGCAGCACTGATGGGCAAACAGCGCGGGCTTGATGTGCACGTGCTCGATCGTGTCACCGATGGCAAGAAACCCAAGCTGGTGGAGGACCTTGGCGGCACATACTACACCTGCTCGGTGAAGAATGTCGGCTTCACCCCCGATATCGTAATAGAGTGCACGGGTGTCGCGCCGGTCATCGCCGAGACCATGGCTCATCTGGGAAACGATGGTATTCTCTGCCTTGTTGGCGTCTCATCTCATAACCAAAAACTTGAGTTGGACCTCGGAACGATTAATCGCGCCATGGTTCTCGAAAACAGTGCCATCTTCGGATCAGTAAACGCCAACAAGCATCATTGGCAGATGGCCTGTGATGCTTTGATGAAGGCCGATCGCAGTTGGCTCGCAGGACTAATTTCTCGCAAAGAGCCGCTCGAGAACTGGCAGGAAGCGCTGAAACGCAGGCCGGATGATATCAAAGTAGTCATCCAGTTTTCGAAGAATTAGCGCATGGCGCAACTGATCGAAAATTACGCCCTAATCGGCAATAATGTCAGCACTGCGTTAGTCGGTAAAGACGGCTCGATTGATTGGTTGTGCTTTCCGCGCTTCGACTCGGCGTCGTGCTTTAACAAATTACTGGGGTCGGATGAGAACGGCTATTGGATCATCTGCCCTAAATCACAAAATTGCCGAGTCACCCGGCGCTACCGCCCGGGAACGCTTGTTCTCGAAACGGAGTTCGCGACCGACGAAGGGAAGGTCGTTCTCACCGATTGCATGGATCACCGTGGCGATGTGCAGGACGTGATCCGTATGGTACGCGGAATCGAAGGCCGCGTTCGCATGATGATGGAGCTTGCGATTCGCTTCGATTACGGCACCGTTGTCCCTTGGGTTACACGCCTGCCCGACGGACGATTGCAAGCAACAGCGGGACCGGATCGCATCCTCTTCAAAACCCCTGTTCCT
>JAFAUR010000430.1 GCA_019243205.1 Acidobacteriaceae bacterium
CAGCGAGCACCTTCAGGGCAGCTACATCGAAGCCATGGAGCGTATCGGTGCCACCGATCTGAACGGCACCACCAGCGAGGACCGCACGAACTACTTCGAAAATGTTCCGACCTCCGCGCTCGATTACACTCTTTTCGCAGAGTCGGATCGCATGGGCTATTTCGCCAGCACGATCAGCCAGGAGATTCTCGATCTGCAGCGCGGCGTTGTCCAGAACGAGAAGCGCCAGGGGGAGAATCAGCCGTATGCCATAGTCGAAGAACTCGTCACACGATCGACTTATCCGGTCGGGCATCCCTACGCCCACACCGTCATCGGTTCGATGCAGGATCTTGACTCCGCCTCGCTCGAAGACGTGCGCGAATGGTTTAAAACCTATTACACGCCATCTAATGCTGTGCTCGTACTTGCGGGAGATGTGACATCGGCCGAAGCCCATGAGAAAGCGCGTCGATACTTCAACGACATCCCTCCGGGGCCGCCCGTTGCCCACCAGCGCTCCTGGACCGCGAAGATGACGGGTGAACAGCGTGAAACCGTGGCCGATCGTGTTCCTCAGGCGCGCGTCTACAAGGTCTGGAACGTGCCAGGTTACAGCACCGCTGCCGCCGACTATCTCCGGCTAGGCGCCGCCATTCTCTCGCATGGCAAGAACTCGCGTCTTTATAAACGCCTCGTTTACGACGACCAGATTGCCACCCAGGTCTCTGCATACCTCGATGAGCGCGAAATCGGAAGCCAGTTCGCCGTCGTCGCGACAGCCCGTGCGGGCGATGACACGCGCAAGGTCGAGGCTGCTCTCGATGAAGAACTCGCGCGCTTCCTTGATGGCGGTCCAAGCGAACGCGAACTGGAACGTATCAAGATCCAGTCTTATGCAGGCTTCGTCCGCGGCATCGAGCGAATCGGCGGCTTCGGAGGCAAGTCCGACATCCTCGCCTCCAGCCAGACGTACCTTGGCACGCCGGAAGGATATCGCCGCCGCCTCGAACGCCTCGAACAAGCCACCGCTGCCGAAGTCCATGACGCTGTCCGAAACTGGCTCTCAGATGGTGTTTACGTTCTCGAGGTCAACCCGTTCCTCGAATCCAAGATAGTTTCAAACGGAACAGGCAAGCGTGATCGCCCGCCCGAAATCGGGAATGCACACGAACTGAAGCTCCCTGAGATTCACCAGGACCAGCTCGCGAACGGTCTGAAGATCGTTCTGGCAGAACGGCACGAGATCCCAACAGTGAATTTCTGGCTCGATGTCGACGCCGGTTACGCAGCCGACCGGTTTGCCGCAGCAGGAACGGCGCGTCTCGTGTCGTCTCTGCTAACAGGCGGTACGGCACGCCGGAGTGCGCTCGAGATCAGCGATGAAGCGCAGATGCTCGGCGCCCAACTCACGACCGGGTCCAATCTGGACATGTCCACCGTTTTTGTGTCCGCCCTGAAAGATAACCTCGGTGACGCGCTGGACCTGTTCTCGGACATCATCCTGAATCCAGCATTCCCAGATGCGGATTTCGAACGCCAGCAGCAACTCCAGCTTTCCGCTATCGCAAACGAAAAGGTGACGCCGTTGCAAATGGCGCTTCGTGCCCTTCCCCCGGTTCTCTTCGGACCGGCTCACGCTTACGGCGTTCCATTGACCGGCTCGGGTACCGAAGAATCAGTCAGGGCTCTCACGCCGCAGGACATGAAGCGGTTTCACTCCACCTGGTTCCGCCCGAACAACGCCACGCTAATCATCGTTGGCGACACGTCGCTCGCAGCAATCAAGCCGCAGCTCGAACAATATTTCGGTAATTGGAAAAATGCTGACGTTCCGGCTAAGAAGCTGAATTCTGTTCCCCGCCCTGCGAAGCCCGTCGTCTATCTGGTCAACAAGCCCGGCGCTCAGCAGTCAGTGGTCATCGCCGGCACGCTCGCGCCGCCCCCGAACAAGAACGACGAAATCGCGCTCGAAACCATGAACAACATTTTCGGCGGAACCTTCGGCGCCCGGCTGAACATGAATCTGCGCGAGGACAAGCACTGGTCCTACGGCGCTGCCTCTCTGCTTTACGGAGCACGGGCTCAGCGTCCTTTTCTCGCCTACGCGTCTGTGCAGGGCGATAAGACCGCGGAGTCCATCGCCGAGATGCTCAAGGAATTGACCGGCATGACCGGCAAGAAGCCCATTACTGAAGAAGAATTGGAGAAGGTCAAGGGGCAACAGATTCTGGAACTGCCCGGGTCGCACGAGACAATGAGTTCCATTGGGAATCTCTTCAGCGATCTCCTGCAGCTTGGCTTGCCGCTCGACTTCTACGACTCCTACGTCAGCCGCGTGTCCGCCCTGACCGCATTGGAACTGGAACAGTACGCGAAGGACCTGCTCGATCCCAGCCATATGGTCTGGATGATTGTTGGAGACCGCGCCCAAATCGAACCGTCCATCGCAACCCTCGGTATCGGCGAAATTACATCGATCGAGGCCTGAACCAGCAACTTACAACTCGAGGAAAATTCAAGCAACTGTTATACTTAGGTTGTTTCCCTATGCCAGTTGCCGGTCTAGAATACGAGACTTCCGAGCCTTCACTAACACGTCCGGTGGACGGCAGCACGAAAAAGATATTGCTCTTAAAGCCACGCGGGTTTTGCGCTGGCGTAGTACGGGCGATCGATGTCGTTCGCATTGCCCTGGATCTCTACGGCGCACCGATTTATGTCCGCAAAGAGATCGTTCACAACCGCCACGTTGTTGACGAGCTCCGGCGCGCCGGAGCCATCTTCGTAGAGGAACTCTCCGAAGTCCCGGAAGGCGCGCGTGTTATTTTCAGCGCTCATGGCGTTTCGCCGGCCGTCCGAGCCGAGGCAAAAGAGCGCAAGCTTCAGGTCATCGATGCCACTTGCCCTCTGGTCACGAAGGTTCATCTCGAAGCCGTTCGTTTCGCAAAGCAGGGCTATACCATCGTTCTGATCGGCCATCGCGACCACGATGAGGTGATCGGAACGCTCGGCGAAGCGCCTGAGTGCACCTTTCTGGTTTCGGATGTCGCCGATGTCGACCGGCTCGAGATTAAAGATCCCGAGCGCGTTGTCTACTTAACCCAGACCACGCTCTCGCTGGATGAAACCCGCGACATTGTGGCGCGTCTCCTGGAACGATTCCCCAAAATTATCGGCCCGAAAACGCAGGATATCTGTTACGCTACGGAAAATCGTCAGCTTGCAGTGAAAGCCGTCGCTCCCATGTGCGGGGCGCTTCTGGTGGTTGGGTCACAGAACAGTTCGAATTCTAGGCGTCTTGTCGAGGTCTGTGAAAAGGCCGGTGTTCCGGCGTATCTTCTCGACGATTCCAGCGAAGTTCAGGATGGAATGCTCGAAAATATCGGTACTGTTGCAGTAACCGCGGGCGCGTCGGCACCGGAACACCTGGTCCAGGAACTCATTGACCACCTGCAGGCCAAAGGATATTCGGATCTGGAAGAAGTAGAAATCAAAGAAGAGGACGTACGCTTTACCTTACCGTCGGACCTGGAAAGTTTCACTCCTCGTCTGTACACGGTTCGGACCTGAAATCGGAAATTGGTTAGTCTCGCTTAACGATGAAGTCAAGTCTGCAAACCTCTGAACCGCTGATTTACTCTGCGGTGGAAGCCCTCGACAAGGCCTCCAGCTCTCTTTTGCGGCGGCAGAATGCGGATGGATATTGGTGGGCCGACCTCCGCGCCGACACCACGCTTGAATCCGACTACATCATGATGGAGCTCTGGCTCCATCCGCCGGTAGATGGTGTCTGGAATCCGCCAACTCGCCCGAAAATCGACCGTGCCGTGGCCGCTATCCTGGCGCGTCAACTTCCGGATGGGGGCTTCAACATTTACTTGAACGGCCCCTCGGAAATCAATGCATCCATTAAGGCTTATTTCGCCTTAAAAGTCGCCGGCCTGGTAGCCGATGACCAGCGGATGCAGCGGCTGCGAGATCGCATCCTCGAAATGGGAGGACTTCAGGCGGCGAACAGCTACGTTCGCATCAATCTCAGCCTGTTTGATCTGTTTCCGCGAGCAGCCTGCCCCTCGATCCCGCCCGAGATCATCCTGCTGCCGTTCAACTTTATCTACCAGATGTCGTCGTGGACGCGCGCGATCGTTATCGCTCTCGCAATCGTCTACGCTCGAAATCCGCGCCGTCCGGTCCCGGCCGGTTTCAATCTGCAAGAGCTCTTCCTGCCCGGCGCTCCGATGCTCCCCGAGCGTGATCTGAAGAGCTTCAGCTGGCGGAATTGCTTCCTCGCGCTCGATCGTTTTCTGAAGAAATGGGAAAAGGTCAGCCCCGGCTTCATTCGCCGTTACGCCCTTCGCAAGTGTGAAGAGTGGATGATCACGCGCTTTGATGGTTCCGATGGACTCGGCGCCATCTACCCGTCTATGCAATATGCCGTGATGGCGCTCGATGTCCTCGGCTATCCGGCAAGTCACCCGCTGCGCATCGAGGCTGAAAAGCAATTCAACAACCTCATGGTCGACAACGATGCACGCGGTTTTTACATGCAGCCCTGCTTCTCGCCAATCTGGGATACCGCGATTGCTGCCTTCGCTCTCGCCGAAACACAAAATCCACCCGTGGATGCTCTTCGCCGCACCACCGACTGGATTCTGTCAAAAGAAGTCCGCCGCAAGGGCGACTGGGCTGTAAAGCGGCCGAACGTAGAACCTTCCGGTTGGGCTTTCGAGTTCAACAACGAGTTTTATCCCGACGTCGACGACACTGCTATGGTGCTGCTGGCGTTGAAAAAGACGGAAGCATCCGATCCCGTCCGCAAGAGCGCTTGTGCAAAGCGCGCAGTCGATTGGCTGCTTGCGATGCAAGGGAAAGATGGCGGTTGGGCCGCCTTCGATGTCGACAACAACTGGAGCGTCCTCAGCCACGTTCCCTTTGCAGATCACAATGCCATGCTCGACCCCTCGTGCCCCGACATCACGGGTCGCGTGCTCGAAGCATTGATCGAATCCGGTCTAAAACCCAGCCATCCCGCCGTCCGCCGTGGGGTTGAATTCCTGCTTCAGGTAC
Source organism: Acidobacteriaceae bacterium (assembly GCA_019243205.1). GTDB lineage: Bacteria > Acidobacteriota > Terriglobia > Bryobacterales > Bryobacteraceae > Bog-105. Next base: position 5,050 of record JAFAUR010000430.1, read on the forward strand.
AGGAGCCGGATGGCAGCTGGTACGGCCGCTGGGGCGTCAACTACATTTACGGCACATTCCTCGCCCTCCGCGGCCTTCGTGCTGCAGGTCTGAGCGAAAACGAGCCCTCCATTCAGCAAGCCCTCGAATTTATCCGCGCTTACCAGAATCCAGATGGCGGCTGGGGCGAAAGCTGCGCTAGCTACGACGAAAACCGCTACATGCCCAACCCGAGCACTCCGTCCCAGACAGCATGGGCGCTCCTCGCTTTACTGGCAGGCGGCGATATGCGAAGCGAAAGCTTGTACAACGGGATCGAGTATCTCATCCGGACTCAGCGACCCGATGGTACCTGGGATGAGGATTACTGCACTGGCACTGGCTTCCCGCGCGTTTTCTACCTGGCCTATGTCGAGTACCGAAACACCTTCCCGCTTCTTGCTCTCTCGACTTTCGTCCGGGCAGCGGAATCTCAGGAAGTCAATTAACTTGAAGCTTTGCCTCTTGCTTTAGTTACTGGCGCAACCGGGTTTCTCGGCTGGCATGTCGCTCGAGTTCTCAACGAACACGGGTATCAGGTGCGTGCCCTTTGCCGCCAGCCCGGGAGGCTTCGCGAGCTCGATGCGGAGCCGGTCGCGGGAGATCTCCGGGATCCTGCTTCGCTGCGCGTTGCCGTGCAAGGTTGTCAGCTGCTGTTCCACGTCGCAGCCGATTACCGCCTGTGGGCTCGCAACCCGGCTGAAATTTACGATTCGAACGTCAAGGGAACCCGAAACATCCTCGATGCCGCGGAGCAAGCTGGAATCCAGCGCGTCGTCTATACCAGCACCGTCGGCTGCATCGGCATCACGAACGGTAGCGTAGGCGACGAAGAGACACCGGTTTCAGAGAACGACATGGCCGGGCATTACAAGCGCTCAAAGTGGCAGGCTGAACAGGTCGCGCTCGAGAAGGCCCGAAACGGTTTGCCTGTCGTGATTGTCAACCCGACCGCTCCGGTTGGAGATCACGATTGGAAGCCGACACCCACCGGCAAGATCATCCTCGATTTCCTGCGAAACAGAATGCCGGCCTATATCGACACGGGTCTCAACTTTATCGATGTCCGCGACACCGCCCTCGGCCATCTCCTGGCTGCGGAGCACGGCAAAGCAGGCGAGCGGTACATCCTCGGATGTGAGAACCTCACCCTCGAGCAAGTGCTGAAACGCCTGGCCGCCCTTACTGGGAAAAAGGCGCCCGACACTCGCATTCCGTATGGAGTCGCTTATGCTGCCGCACTGGTCTCCACAGGATGGGCGCAATTAACAGGCCGCGAACCCCGAGCCCCGCTTGAGGGCGTTACCATGGCCCGCAAAAAAATGTTTGTGACACACGAGAAAGCCGCCCGCGAACTTCATTTCCAGCCAGGCTCAGTCGATACGGCGCTTCGATGCGCGGCCGAGTGGTTTGCGTCCAATGGATACTGCTAGCTGAATGGCAATTCTTTACGTCGCCTCCGAAGCCGCGGAACTGGAGCCGTTCGCAAACCAGCTCACCGGGCTTCGCAAGCTGAAATGGCCTATCGACTATGCTGCCGAAGCTATTTGGAATGGCCGTCGTATGATGCTCGCAGCGCACGGGGCCGGACCCAAACTCGCCGGTCAGGCGACTGAAGTAGCCATTCGGGCCGTTACTGCAGCCGAGCTATCATCTTCCAGGCTTGAAGGAATTATCAGCGTCGGGTATTGCGGCGCTCTCGCGGGCACGCTCGCCGAAGGACAAATCGTAGTAGCGGACAGTGTTCTGGATGTTCGTACGGGAACTGTCTTCTCCTGCACGCCGATCATTTCCGACCGTCCCTGCACAACCGGACAAATCGCCTCGCAGGATTCCGTCGCCCTCAGCACTGCGGAAAAAAGCAATTTAAACCAAAGCGGCTGTATAGCCGTCGATATGGAAGCAGCAGGCGTTGCAGCTCGTGCGGAGAAAGCCGGCTTACCCTTCTCTTGCGTAAAGGTCGTAACCGACCGGGCGGACGAGTCCTTCGGTATCGACCTGAATCAATTGCGTACTACCGAAGGCCGGATGGCGCGTGGGAAAATTGGTTTTTACGCCATTACGCACCCGAAACACATACCGGAGCTAATGCGGTTGCGGCGCCGGGCCAAGGATGCGTCCGGTATTTTGGGGGAATTTCTTGTCAATTGCAGAATGCAGTCCGACGACAAAGACGTCGCGGCGGGTTGAGTCAATACCCGGCATGATGCAGGCGGCTGTCTACTTAGGTGAAAGCCGGATTGCCGTCCAGACTGTTCGGACTCCGGAAATCGGTCCCGGTGAAGTGCTGATTCGCGTTGAAAGCTGCGGCATCTGCCACACCGACTTGAAGAAAGTGGAATACAACCTGCTTGCGCCGCCGCGTATCTACGGCCACGAAACCGCGGGGGTCGTCGCCGCCGTCGGCGAGGGCGTGACCAAGTATGTTCCGGGCGACCGCGCAGTTGTCTTTCATCATGTCCCGTGCGGAAACTGCTTTTATTGCATGCGGCGGTTATACGCTCAGTGCCCCGGCTACAAACGAGTCGGAGTCACTGCCGGCTATGAACCCGCCGGCGGTGGGTTTGCCCAGTTCGTTCGCGTCATGGACTGGGTCGTCGAGCGCGGAATGGAACTGATTCCAGAGGGTGTTTCGTTCGACCAGGCCTGTTGGGTGGAACCGGTCAACACCTGCCTCAAAGGTATTGAGCTTCTCGCGCTACAAGCGGACGACGTGGTGGCCGTGCTCGGCCAGGGACCAATCGGGCTGATCTTCACCGCTTTGGTCCGCCGTACCGGAGCTCAAGTCTTCGCTAGCGACGGAATCCAGCATCGCCGGGACCTCTCCGCCCGTTTTGGCGCGTCGCCTTTTTCGCCAGGCGACTCTGGCTTCCGTACATCTCTCCTCACCGCGACAAACGGTCGGGGCGCGGATGCGGTGATTCTCGCGACCAATGCCAAAGGACTCGTTGACCAGGCGCTCCAGATCTCTCGTCCTGGAGCAAAAGTTCTGCTATTCGCCCAGACCTCCGCGACCGATCGCATCGAGCTGTCCGGCGCCGATATCTGCGTCGGCGAACGCGTTCTCCTGGGCTCGTATAGCGCCGATATCGACCTGCAAGCAGAATCTGCCCGCCTTGTCTTCAGCCGCGAATTACCTCTGGAAGAACTGATCTCTGACCGCGTACCGCTCGCTAGTATCAATCTCGGCATCGACATCGCTCAGCAGCCGTCAGATCGCTCTTTGAAGGTCGTCGTTCACCCGCAGGAAGGACTCTAAGATGGGTGCAAGTTTCATGCAGGCAGCAGTTCTTTACGGGAAGGAGGACGTTCGTCTCGAAGCTGTTCCGGTCCCGGCTCTGGGCCCGGGCGAAATTCTGGTCCGCGTGCGCGCCGCCCTCACTTGTGGCACGGACGTAAAGGTTTTCCGCCGCGGCTACCACGCGCGTATGATCCAGCCTCCGGCGCTCTTCGGGCACGAGATGGCGGGCGATGTCGTTGCCGTGGACCCCGGTGTAACCGCCTTCCAACCCGGCCAACGGATCGTTTCAGCCAACTCCGCACCTTGTGGATGCTGCTTCTTTTGCCGCCACGATCAGCCGAACCTATGTGAAGATCTGCTCTTCAACAACGGCGCATATGCCGAGTTCATTCGCATCCCCGCACGGATCGTTGAAAAGAACACTCATTTCATCCCGTCTGATCTCGACTACGCGGATGCCGCACTCGCCGAACCGCTTGCCTGTGCTCTGCGTGGTGTGGACGAAAGCGGAGTGAAGCCCGGCAGCACCGTCGCCATTATGGGCCTCGGCCCGATCGGCCTGATGTTCGTTCGTCTAGCCAAATACGCCTTCGGCGCTCGCGTGCTGGTGACCGCCCGCCGCCTGGAACAGATCGACCGCGCGCTCATGCTTGGGGCCGACGAGGGTATCGTGTTCGGCAATCCCGACTCGCTGATTCATGAAATCAGGCAGCGCACCGGAGGCCGCGGCGCCGATGTCGTTCTCGAAGCCATCGGCCAGCCCGCGGCATGGGAATTGGCAACTCGCCTGGTCAGAAAAGGCGGCGTAGTGAACTTCTTCGGAGGCTGCCCGAGCGGTACTGTCGTGCGCATGGACACCTCATTGCTGCACTACTCTGAAATTACTTGCAAAGCGAGTTTCCACCATACGCCCGCGCACATTCGTCGTTCTCTTGAACTGATCGCAGACGGAACCGTTAACGCCAGTCACCTTGTCAATCATCGGGAACCGCTGACGCAGCTCCCTCAAGTGTTGTACGAACTTGCTCATCGGCGGAATGGGCAGATCAAGACTGCCATTATCCCCTGACCGGGAAGCCTGGATTTAAATTGCCCGTCGCCCATCTCCAGCCCAAAGAATACATCCGCGATCTCTCGACCCAGTCGGTTGCGTACTCGCTTCCCGAGGCACTCGCTTACACGCGCTGGCTGGCGACCAATCACTACGAGAATTTCCATGTTGTCAGCGCGCTTCTCCCGAAGGCGCTTCATCAGGATTTCTATAACGTCTACGCATTCTGCCGGTGGGCTGACGACCTGGGCGACGAGATAGAAGACAAAACCGAGAGTCTCCGCCTGCTCGCATGGTGGCGCGAAGAACTCGAAGCCAT
>JAFAUR010000479.1 GCA_019243205.1 Acidobacteriaceae bacterium
GTGGATGGCACTCCGGCGCCTGGGAAGCCTTCATTCGAGTTTGATGGCGACACGGGCGAACGCGCATTCTTATTCTTCGATGGGTTGTATCGCACCACCGATCCTGGGCCATTTCCGTTTGCGTTTACGCGTGGATGCGTCGACGTGGATATACCGGCAGACTAGCGCGTCAGCCACAACGCCCGCGACCGCGGCTATTGAGGAACTGATGGTTGATTCAAAGCGTCGCGTGCGCCTGGGCAACGTGTAACGGCCCCCAGCGTTTACGAATCGTGTCGTCTTGGTCGGCTATCCAGCAGAACTCTGCGTCCAAGGATTTGTTACGCGCTGGGTTTAGGCTAATCTCTGCTCAGAGTGGTTGTTACCTTGTGCCAAACTGGTCTTCGCTGTGCCCATACGTTTTGCCACGGACATTCGGCCGCTGTTTCGGGATACCGACGTGGATGCGATGCAAGCATTTGGCCTTGATCTCTCGTCATACGACCAGGTCAAAGCGCGGGCTTCTGAGATTTATGATCGTCTCGAAGACGGGAGCATGCCCTGTGATGAGGCCTGGCCGGCCGCGGATCTCGCGCTCTTTAGACGATGGATAGATGAGGGCACGCTGCCGTAACGTGTTTGTTGTAGTGTGGGGCCTTTTACCGCACAATCGATAAAGGATCTCGATGCGTGAATCGGAAAAAAGACGAACTCGCGAGGCAGGTTGCAGATCTACGGACAACTTTTGAGCTCGCGCTTTCCGACAAACGGAGATATCCCGTGCAGGAGTTCAAGGCTTTTGTGCAAACTGTACGCCGCTACATGCAGATCACTGCTGGTGATCCGATGATTCACAAAAGTGTAGCCCGAGCAGTGAACGACGTTCGAGAGTTCCTAGAAGTCGAAAGGAAAGGAATCCCTGGAGAGATCATATTGGAGGCGTACAGGCTGGAATCCCAGCTGTTCAACGGCTACGATCCGAAATTCGATGGGATGAACCTCCGGGCTTCTGACCATCTCTGCAGCAGAAATTCCCTCAAGCGCATTAGTCTATACATTGTGACTACCCACGGTTGATCTAAGCCGAAGCCGGTCTGTGCGGATTGTGACGCGGTAAGAAGAACGCGGATACAAGATACAAGGCTGGACGGCTGCTCAGTTTCCGAAAATTGGGGACTTTCCGGCAACTGACCCGGGATTCGAAATACAGCGACCGTTACTTACGATTCATCGGTGGCTGAGTCCATTGTCCAGATTGGCCGTTCGCGTGGACCGGCATCGTTGCGTTTACGATTGCAGATGCTTCCTGCGTCGAGGGCGATTCATCGATCACTTGTACTGGCCCTATCAATCCGGCACGAAGCAGTTGCGAATTCAATACGTGCGGTGACTGAGGCGCGAAGGCGTACTGCTTGGCCCCAGGTTGCAGGTTCTTCAGCCCCGCACAGCTTTGCTGGGCATGAAGTGAAGATAACCCGATGACGAAGGATGCGAATACCGGGCCGTAACTGAATCGGAACAGGCGATTCATCATTGATGATTTCCTTCTCCGAACACTTTGGATCATCTGATCTTTTCGATACAGAAAAGTCAGACAGATGTTGTCATCAGACACACTCTCAATACCCCTTTGCGGTTGTCTACAAGCCGCTCAATGTATTGAGCGGACGCATTCAATGATCCGTCGCGCCTGGGACATTCGTTCACCAGAAAGCTGGCTTTCAAGTATGGGCTCAACCGGAATCTGTACAGCCGGTGGGCAGAACGTCAGGATCGTCAAACATCGTTTTTCGCCGACTGATCGAAGCTGTTGGTGATGGGAACTCTTCTGGCCCGTTGCACGTACGAGAATCTGAGGCGCAGCTCACCGTTCCACAGTGCCGGATACCTGGTGTCGGGATGGGGGCGTGAAGGATTTAGGACCTTGCAACGCGCCTTCTCGCTGGCCTTCATCGCGCCGGCGGCGCATCAATCACCGAACTACAAACTTCCGTCGATGCCCCAGTTGGCGATTAGGCCAGCGAAACCAAAATTGCAGCTGTTGTGCCGAGCGAAGGTTCTCAGAAGCTCGTCCTGAACAGGAGCTGTGCAACCAGATTTGCGTGCTCCTGCGCTACATTGGCAACCATTATGCTCAATCGGCGCAATCTTCTTAAGACCAGTCTCACCGCTGGAGCTGCGATCCTTCCTTCAGGCTCCGTACTGCATGATCTCAAGGGCTCGCATACGGAATATTCAATTCTCACCGACGCAGATCGATCACCGGTAGAAATTGTCACGCTTCCCCGACGCCTGGCTTCTCTCGATCCGACGACTCTACCCTGGCAACAGAGGATTCGCCGCGTCGGTCAGACAAATATGACCGAGTATGACGGCGCGGCCATGAAAGTAGAACAGTGGGCCGACTATTGGCATGCCGCGAAGGCCGATATCGTCTTCGTCAGCGTTACTGGAATCCTCGCCTTCTATCCCTCCACGGTGAAATTTCACCGTCACGGCAAATTTCTGGAGCACCGTGACCTCTTCGGCGAATGTGTGTCCGCGGCAAAGAAGCGTGGCATGCGAGTGGTAGCTCGGATGAGTCCCGATCTCAACTGGCCGGATGCGCTCGCAGCGCATCCTGAATGGGCCATGCGACGCCGGGACGGATCGGTGCAGCACAACAACGAAGATCCTCGCCTCTTTCAGACCTGCATGTTTTCCAGCTACATGGACGATTACATTCCCGCCATCATGCGCGAGGTCAGCTCGCTCTACGATGTCGACTGCTTCTATACCAACGGCTGGCCTCCGTTGGGCAGTCTTCCGGACTGCCACTGTGCCATCTGCAGCAAGCTTCCCCCATCGGACACTCCAGCGTACTGGCGCGTCTTCACTAACCGCGTCCTGGAGCTTTGGCGAACATACGACGCCATCGCCAAACAGAAAAAGCCCGATTGCTTCTTCTTCGCGAATTCAGGCGGCAACGTCCGCGGCGGCCCGAATTTAAACGACCTCAGCAAGGTGTCGGCGTGGTTTCAGGCGGACAATCAGGGCCGCACTTACGATGATCCGGTCATCTGGGGATGCAGTCTGCAGGGACGGGTCTGCAGTGCCGTGCTCGATGGCAAATTTGCCGCTAACGTTACCGCGGCCTACTCCACGGGGAGTCCCGGATGGCGCAACGTCTCAAAGAGTCCGGAAGAGACCCGGATGTGGCTCAACGAAACGCTCGCTGGCGGCATGGTTCCGTATCTTCATTTCGTCGGCGCGGAGAATGGTTTCGGCGAGGACCGCCGTTGGCAACAGGTCGGTACGGATTATTTTCGTTGGACTGCGCAGCATGATGCTCACCTCACAGGCCGGCGCTCCATTGCCAACATCGGAGTTGTGATCGGTCAAAGCACGCAGCTTCTTTATCCCGGACCCGGATCGACTCGTTCACGGTCTTATATGCACGAAACAACCCAGGGCATCTACCACGCTCTCCTTCAGGGACGCTTCGCCTTCGACTTCGTCCATGAAGATCGCCTGGATCCGGAGCATATCTCTCGCTACCGCGCGTTGCTTCTGCCCAATGTTGCTATGCTCAGCGATCGCCAATGCCAACAACTCCGCGACTATGTGCGCTCCGGTGGATCGTTGATGGCTAGCTTCGAAACCAGCCTCTATGACGAGGACCTGAAGCCGCGCGCGGATTTCGGCCTCGCCGAGCTGATGGGCGCAAGCAAGGCGGGACGTGTTATCGGCACCAATGGCAATGCCTATTCAGTACGTATTGAATCTGCAGGCGCGTCCCAGCCGCATGCGTTGCTGGATGGCTGCAACAACACAACATGGCTCGCGGGCGCACAGAATCGCACGCCCCTCAAGGCCGTCGAAGAACCGCTGCTCACCGTAGTTCCCGGTTTTGTACGCTATCCTCCCGAACTCGCTTATCCAACCGAGCCGCATACTAGCGAGCCCGCAGTCGTTCTCGGCGAATCCGGACCAAGCCGAACCGTGTGGTTCTCGGGAGACATCGAGCGTACCTATTGGCTTACCGGCCACGGAGACCTGCTGCGCCTCCTTCATAACGCGATCCGTTGGGTCAGTCACGACGAACGAATTGTTCACGTCGAGGGTCCTGGATTCCTGGAGATGTTCTGTTGGGAGACCGGCCCCGGATATGCGGTTCACCTGCTCAACTACACCAACCCCGCTGCTCAGCATGGCTGGCTGCATGAGTTGGATCCGCTCGGGCCGCAGACGATAACCGTGCGTCTTCCATCAGGAGTCGCGGTCAAGTCCGTTGAACTGCTCAAGGCACAGCAACGCCGGCCCTTCGCCATGCCCGAGCAGTTATTGCGGTTCACCGTTCCAGCTCTCGACGACTATGAAGTCGCCGCCATCACAGTTCAATAAGTCTTCGGGCGTAGTTGCCTATTTTTGGAGCGGGGATCAAATTGCCAAGCGGATACAAATTGATCAGAATAACCTCCTGGACTAACGAGGCACGTTTCAAGCGTCAACCAAAAACGACGGGTGCGACTTCGCAGGAGCTTGAGATCGCGCTCGACTGTTCACTATTCCGGTTCACCGGTCACGCTGGATAGATCATGTGTAACATTAGCAGTCAATCTGGAGTGATCCGGCGGGACCAGGCGCGGTAGCGGTCGGAGGCAGAACGCCAGATCAGTTTAGATTGAGCAGTTTTCTATGAGAAGTTCGCCGCTGTCAACGATAATCTTATTCCCTTGAGTTGCGGGTTGTTTTGAATTGTTCTCCACCCGTTTTCTATTCGCACTGTCAGTGAGTTCAGCACTCTGTGCATTAGGGGATTCAATGGGCGAACCGATGCTGCCATTTGAAGGTCGGTCTTGAAGACCAAACGGCTCGCGCAGTCATCGATATAACGGTGTTGCCGCAATTCAAAAGACTTTTCTATGCAGCAGATTCGTAGAAAGGCACGTACTCTTCTTGTGTGTCCCACAATCGGTGAAGAAGGATGGCCAGCTTCCTCGCTACTGCTGTAAGAGCCCGCTTACGGGCATTCTTTCCCCCGCGTTGTGCTAGCTTGAGTCCCCAACGACGGAGTGCTGTGTCCTGACCGAACGGCCCCAAGACGAAGTTTGCACATTCAACCAGCAGCGTTCGCAGATATTTATTGCCGGCTTTGGTAATGCGCAGTTGTGGATCGTGACCTCCCGACTGATCTCGCCGCGGCCGCAGACCGAGATAGCAACCGACATCCCGACTACGCTCGAAACGATGTTTGTTTCCTATGGTTAGGACAAATGTGAGTGCTGTAAGAGTGCCTACTCCGTGGACCTGGTCAAGCGCCCGGGTTTCCGGATAATCAATCTTCGCCATTTTGGCGATTAGCTGATCATAAGCTTTGATTGTTTCACTCAGCTGGTGCACCTGTTCGAGCAGTGGCTTTAACGCAGGCGCGAGGCCGGCCGGAAGAACGGAAAGGCAGCGTTCCGCAAAGCAGCTTGTTGCCGATTTGGGCAACCGGAAACCGCAAGGCTTCACTAGACCACGAACCGCATTGATCGTGGCGGTTCGCAAGCGGACCAGGACATCACGAGCCCTCACAACTGTGAGATCTTGTTGCATCGCCACACTTCGATGTGAAATGGGACGCAGGATGCTGGGATCCAGTCTGGCGTAGCGTGCGAGCTTTTCGGCATCTACTCGGTCACTCTTGCGATCGCTCCTCGAGATGGCTTGCAGCTCTTGGACGTTCGCCACAATGACTTCGTGACCGTATCCACGAAGTTGTTCGTTGATCCAAATGGAGTGAGTGCCGTTCTCGATCGCCACCCGCACAGCGTCAATGCCGGCAAACTGCTTCGCCACGGCTTCTGGCGTTGTTCGAAAGCGCCCTTCTTCGACTGTTTCGCCGTCCTCATCCAATGTGCAGTACTGGCTCCATAGATCGCCAATATCAACACCGACGGTGAGCTTACCACTGACCTTCTTGCTCTTCTTGGTCTTCTTGGATGACGCTGGTTTAGTCTTCATATGCTCGAGTTTCCCTCTAGGTGAACTTCTCATCCCATTTGAAGGAAGCCGACCGCGTTTGCGGCGGACGCGGCCAAGTTTGGCAAAGAGCGGCTATGGGATTTGAATACGATCTCGAAGGTTTGGAGGGAGGCTGGAAGCACTGACGAGTGCAAATGGGATTCGTTGAGAAAGTGTTTTCATGACCGGAGACGCGGCATACGCACCCGATGATCGGGCCGAAGCGATCGGATATGTGCGGACGAGGCAAGCAGAACACACGTATCGCGTGCAGGCCGAAGCCTTGGATGAGTTCGCCGCAACTTGCGAACGATTAAGAGCTGTCAAAGCGAATTCTCCGTTCCAACGATTGGGAGTTGAGTTCCATGACAGTGAAGCGCTGCATCAAGAGCATAGAGCTGCCACAACGTGGGCACCTCCATAGTTCCCGAGAAGATGCTTTGGGCTGGAGGGAATCGGGACTGCCGGGACTAAGCATCTGCAGCAGTTGTCGGCACAGCGGCAACAGCGACTTGCGCCGGCGATTGGCAAGGAAACCAAAGAAGCGAATGCGGACGAAGCCGTGCGGGAGCACATGGAGGAGGAAGCGGCGCAGAAACTGCTCCGCCGTCACCGTCATCAGCTTTTGTGTGCTGTGGTGGGCGTAATCTTTCCAGCGGAAAGTGACTTGACCGATCCGCAAATCAAACAATCCGGTGATTGGAGATGGCCACGCAATGGGTGTAGCGCGCCAGGTAGTGAAGCACATGCTGCGGGCCGCCGAACGGCGGTTTGGCGTACACAATCCAGTCTTGGCGGAAGAGCGAGCGAAGAGACGACCAGAAGGCTCGTTCGTTCTCAAGAGGCTGGAGGCTGCCGGGAAAGGTTAACTGTCCTTTTCGAAACGCTCTCTTGAGCCCAGCCGTGAACTTGCCCCGGAACACACGGCTGAGCACCTTCACGGGTAGAAAGAATGCATAGCGTGTATGAATCCACCGCTGGTGATCGAGCGAAAGACCACCCGCCGGAATCACACAATGGACATGCGGATGGTGTAGGACGTTCTGACCCCACGTGTGCAGCACGCTCAGGAAGCCGATGTCAGCGCCCAGGTGCTTAGGATCGGCAGCGATCTTTAAGAGCGTTGCTGCGCTGGCACGGAACAGCAGGTCATAAAGGGTTCTCTTGTTGGCTAGGGCGAGTTGTGAAAGCTGATGCGGCAAGGTGAAGACCACGTGCACATACGGAACAGGCAACAGTTCCTTTTCACGATCTGAGAGCCACCTGTCACGAGCGTTGGTCTGGCACTTTCCGCAATGGCGATTGCGGCACGAGTTGTAGGAGATGGCCTGCTGGCCGCAGCGAGAGCACTGATCCAGATGGCCGCCGAGCGCGGCCGTGCGGCAACGCTCGATGGCCTGCAGCACGCGAAGATGTTGCCAGGTCAATCGGGATCGATTCTTCTCGATAAAGTCTTTGCCAGCTGCTCGAACGATGTCGGCCACCTCGAAAGGTGGCGCGTTCATCTCTTGTGCAGTTTGCGGGATCGCTTGACTTGCTTCGCTTCAGAGAAGGCAGCCTTGTCGATGGGTGTGCCTGCCGCTTTGAGATGACGTTCCGAAAGATGCAGGTAGATGGAGGTCGCTTTGAGGTCACAGTGCCCGAGCAGCAACTGCACTGTGGGTAAGTCCGCTCCGTTCGGTTCTGTAACATTTTCTGTGTAAATTGTTTCGAGTTGGATTAGGCTGGCAATAGCTTGGTTTGGGGGCGAAGGGAGCCCGAGGGCGACCGAAGCTCCCAAAGCAAGCGCGGCGCTGGCCCCAGCCCGAATACGGCGGAGCTAAACCCGAAGGCAATGAAATGCAGAAAGGAGATAACACGATGACCCAAACGGAACCAGACGAGGCGACCCAAGCCCAACAGATCAGCGCAGAATCTGCAGCCGATTTCAAACAATCCTTGATCGCTCAGGTGCGCGCAGCCGGCGGGACGCAGGCCGTCGACACCAAACAACTCTTCCAAAAGCTGGTAAAAGAAACACTCGAGGCTTTGCTGGAACTGGAAATGGAAGAGCACCTGGGCTATGCCAAGCACGATCCGGCGGGCCACGGCAGAGGCAATTCACGTAACGGCGCCGGCAGCAAAACGGTGCGGGGTGATTTCGGCGAGATCGCGATCGAGACACCGCGCGATCGCAACAGCAGCTTCGAGCCGAAGATTGTGGCCAAGCGCCAAACCTCCATCGGTAACTTCACCGAAGCTGTGATTTCGCTCTATGCACGTGGCATGACCACTCGTGAGATCGAACAACACATC
>JAFAUR010000755.1 GCA_019243205.1 Acidobacteriaceae bacterium
ATTCAATTCTTCGCGGGGCATCAGCAGCTCTTCTTTACGCGTTCCGCTCTTGTTGATATCGATCGCTGGGAACACGCGCTTGTCGACCAGCTTGCGGTCGAGATGAATTTCGGAGTTACCGGTTCCTTTGAACTCTTCGAAAATGACGTCGTCCATGCGGCTGCCTGTATCGATCAGGGCTGTGGCGACGATCGTGAGCGAACCGCCTTCTTCGATATTACGGGCCGCTCCGAAGAAGCGCTTCGGCCGCTGCAATGCATTCGAATCGACGCCGCCCGAGAGCACCTTGCCCGACGGCGGAACGACCGTGTTGTAGGCGCGTGCGAGACGCGTGATGGAATCAAGCAGAATCACGACATCACGCTTGTGCTCGACCAGGCGCTTGGCTTTTTCAATCACCATTTCGGCAACTTGCACGTGACGTGACGCTGGTTCATCGAAGGTTGAACTGATGACCTCGCCTCGTACCGATCGCTGCATGTCCGTGACTTCTTCCGGGCGCTCATCGATTAACAGGACAATCAGATTGACTTCCGGATGGCTCGCTGTAACTGAATTCGCGATGCTCTGCAAGAGCATCGTCTTACCTGTGCGCGGGGGTGCAACGATGAGAGCTCGCTGTCCTTTGCCGAGCGGTGTCAGCAAGTCCATCACGCGGCCCGAGAAGTTGTCGCGCGTAGTTTCGAGCTTCAGGCGCTCGTCCGGATAGAGCGGCGTCAGGTTGTCGAAAAAGATCTTGTTGCGCGACTCCTCCGGCGGTTCGAAGTTGATCGCATCGACTTTGATCAGCGCGAAATACCGTTCGCCTTCTTTCGGCGGACGAATCTGGCCCGAGACCGTGTCGCCTGTGCGGAGATCGAAGCGGCGAATCTGCGAGGGCGAGACGTATACGTCATCGGGACCGGGCAGATAGTTGTATTCGGGTGCGCGCAGAAAGCCGAACCCATCGGGCAGGCATTCAAGCACGCCTTCCGAGAAGATAAGTCCACTCTTCTCGGCCTGCGTTTGCAGGATTTTGAAAATCAGTTCCTGTTTGCGGAGTCCAGCAGCACCCGGAACATTGAGATCCTTGGCGATCTGATTCAGCGCCTGGATACTCATATCTTTGAGTTCGACCAGGTCGAGTGTCGTGGTCCCGTTCTTTCCGCCGGCGCCGGTGTTGCCGATCGAATGGCGGCCACGCCGCTGGAATGGACCGGCATTCTGTTGGCCGCCTTGAGTAGCAGCGGACGCTTGCGCTGCATTCGGGGGCGCAGCGCCAGAGACGACCGCTGCCGAGCTGTTCTCGGCCGCGGGTTTCTGTTCTGCCGTCGAGCGCGTTTCGTGCCCTCGATTTGCGGGCCGCGCGCCGTTGGGCGATTTGCCCTCGTTTCCTTTGGGACGGTGCTGCGACGGGCGCTCTGTCCGGGGCTCGGCCGCCCTTGCGGGTGCCGCTTCTCCGGTTCCGCCTTCGGACGGCTGTGCCGTCTGCGCTTGTCCCTCGGCTTGTTCTACGGGAGGCTTGCCCTCCGCATTCGTTTCCCCTGGCATCTCGGTGGGCTCACCTTCGGTGGTTGCCGCGGGGGTTACTGCTGGTTCTTGATCTTCGAGATGATTTGCCAAATTTCCCTCACTCCCCGGCCGTCTATGGCCGAGAATGCGATTGGCTCCTGATCCGTGAGTTCGTTTTGGATCGCAGCCAATCCGGCTTTCAATTGATTTGTGCTTTTCAGCTTGTCGACTTTGGTGGCGACGACCTGATATCGACGATTGTGGAACTCAAGCCAGGCTTTCAGTTCCAGATCCTTATCCATCCATCCCCGCCTGGCGTCGATGAGCAGGAGCGACAGTGCAAGACTCTGCCGCTTAAGCAAGTAGTTTTCAATTAACTTCTTCCAGCTCTCCCGATCTTCGAAAGAGACCTGAGCATATCCGTAACCGGGCAGATCGACGAAACTGGTTCGTTCATCGATCCGAAAGAAATTAATCAATTGCGTGCAACCCGGGCGAGCGCTGGTAAACGCCAGCCCGGGCTGCCGGATGAGCGTATTCAACAAACTGGACTTTCCGACATTGCTGCGTCCGAGGAACGCAAATTCGATCGGACCGTCCAGCCTTTCGGGTGGAAACTGCGCGGGCGAGACAGCGCTGATAATCAGACTGGCGGCAGGCCTTGCTTGCCGCCGCCCGTCGCGCTTGATGACGCCCGCTACTGCCTCGGTTCTCACCACAGTCCGACGTTTCTCAAACCAGGGATCCGTCTGCCTTTTAATGAGTCAGATTCTCGTCCGGTCGAG
>JAFAUR010000878.1 GCA_019243205.1 Acidobacteriaceae bacterium
CCCCCATACCATCGCCGTCCGGAGCGATACCACATCAAGGCTCTTTCGTGCGGAACGAATCCTGATTGCAACCGGCTCTTCACCCAATCGCCCCGCAGGCTTTCCGTTCGACAACCCCGGAGTTTACGATTCGGATACCATTCTCGAGCTGGAGACGATTCCCAAATCTCTGGCGGTTGTGGGAGCCGGAGCTGTAGGCAGTGAATATGCGTGTACGTTCGCCGCGCTCGGCACAAAGGTTCATCTGATTGATAGCCGTGATGTGCTGCTCCCGTTTCTCGACTCTGAAGTCTCGGAGGCACTCATGCGAGCTGTACGTGCCAGCGGAATCGAAATGCACTGCCGCGAACGGGTGGCGGAATGCACCAGCGCTGAAGACGAAATTACTCTCAGGCTGGAATCGGGATGCGTCGTGCAGACGCAGGCAGTGCTTGTGGCAGCGGGCCGGAGAAGTAGTACCAGATTTCTGAACCTTGCAGCGGCCGGCCTTACGCCCGGCGAGCGCGGTGACCTGAAAGTGGACGAAAATTACCGTACTGCGGTCCCGCACATCTGCGCTGCAGGCGATGTGATCGGTTTTCCCGCACTTGCCTCGACGGGCATGCAACAGGCGAGGCGTGCGATGACTGTTGCGTTCGGCGCCGCAGATGATCTTCTCGGTCGGGACATCTTGCCTTCGGCCGTGTACACCATTCCCGAGGTGGCGATGGCCGGCGATACTGAGCAGGCGGTCCGTACGGCAGGACTCGATTATGTGGTCGGGCGCGCGCGGTACATGGACAATCCCCGAGGTTGCATTATCGGTGAAACGGAAGGCTTTCTCAAGCTGATTCTCCGGCGTGAGGATCTGAAGCTCCTGGGCGTGCATGCCATTGGGGAACATGCGAGCGAGTTGGTGCACATCGGCCTGATCGCGATGATCACGGATTGCGATGCAACCGTGTTCAGCAAACTCTGTTTCAATGTGCCGACTCTGGGGGCTATGTATCAGGACGCCACCTGGCGCTTGATCAACGAGAGGGCCCGAAGCATGTCCGCAGCCAGCGAATGGAGCTTGAGATGAGATTCGATGGCCGGCCGCGGCAAGCGGTCTCGTTCCCACTTTCTCGAAGCCAGAACGAAGGCGGTTTATGGGAGCTTTTCTGACGGCCGCACTCCTCATCCTGCCCGCTTCCTTAACATCGAAGGGAGCCGAGTTGAGCCCTGAGACTCTAAACGCCTGGGACGCTTATGTAAAGACCCAAAGCACTCGCGTCGCCAAGTACTCGAACGCGGCCCCATTTCTGTGGAGCGATCAATCACCCGACCGGCTTCGACGCTTGGAGAACGGAGAGATAGTAGTCGCGCGAGTGGGTGAGAACCCGCACAGAGTTCCCCAGGGCTTGATTCACCATTGGATAGGCGCCGTTTTCTTGCCCGGAACTCGTTTGGGTGACGTTCTTTCTGTCGTGCGCGATTACGGCAAATACAAAGATTTCTACGCCCCGAACGTCATTGAATCTACGGTGGTCCGGCGGACCGACACAGAAGACACATTCTCGCTGCGCATGTTGAACAAAGCCGTCGTGGCCAAATTTGCGCTTGACACCGAGTTCCAGGACACCTTCAGACGAATGGATGACGACAAGTGGTACAGCGTCTCTTACACTACTCGCATCCGTGAGGTCGAGAACTACGCCACGTCTGACGAACACGAGGGCCTTAGCAATAGAGGCCGCGGCTTCATCTGGCGGATGTACAGCATTTCCCGATTCGAACAGCGCGACGGCGGGGTGTACGTGGAATTGGAAGCGGTTGCTCTCAGTCGCGATGTGCCGGGAGCACTCCGATGGGTTCTCACTCCGGTTGTATCCCGCATATCCAGAAGCTCTCTAGAGGTCTCGCTTCAGAAGATGGAAGGAGCAGTGCTCGAAGTAAATCGCGCGGCGAGGGACAACAAACACAGTTCACCGGTAACATCGGCATTTTCAAATACCTTATCGCCTGCTTCAGTTCAAACCGGGCTGTTCCCTGAGGTATTCGCCGGCTGGAACTAAGTCGTAGCCGAACCAATATTTCGCAGGCTCTGAGTCGGTGTTGGAAACTGAGTAGCGCAGCCGCATTCCCTCTTCGGAACACTTCGAGTATGGTCAGCGACGGTCTCAAAACGCTTGTAGTCAGGATGTGTAGAGGAATGGCGGGCTCCGGGTCGAGCAGGATT
>JAFAUR010000047.1 GCA_019243205.1 Acidobacteriaceae bacterium
ATCTATACAAATACCTTGACGATTCGAATCTTGATTGGGGCCAGTCGGCCGACGCAATCGATTTATATGTCCATTCGCACTCCGGCACATGTGCGATTGCGTGGTTTGCTCCGCATCGATCCAACCCACCGTGTCTGAACCTGCCCAACCTACCGACCGATTTGTTCTTCTTCCATGGCCCCCCTCCCTTGTTGCCGGACAGGTTCACAGGTAAGGTCATCTTGCAACCGACCGCTGTGTTCTGGACAGATGCTTATCTATCGTTTCTGAGGCGTAAGCCGGACGAGACGTTCGCGAACGGCAGCGTTTTGGTCTATCAAGGAACTTTCGATCTTCGCGAGCTGGCTGCGGTGAGGCGCATGAATCGCGGTCTTTGGATGATGTTTTTCGCGCACGATCCACAACACGCGGTTGCTGAGTTCGCTGCAGCAGAAGGAAGTGTCCCCGCGATAAACGTCCCGAATTATGAGGATGCATACGGAATGGCGCTGATGCAATTGAACCGGCCGGCCGACGCCAAGATGCATTTCCAACGGGTGCTGAAGGTGACCAAAGATCATCCGGGCTTCCGGGCTCAGCGCCAGATGGCTGAAAGCGCTTTGAAGAAAATTTAAACGAAGAGCTGGGATAGGCGGCGAGAGCGCGTACCGCGAGCGAGAACGCGGCGGTTTCAGAAGGTCGCGGCGTTGCATTCAATCGAAGATTCGAGAATAGACCAACTCAGTGGAAATCGTGCGATTGCAGGACCGCCGAATCCTGAAAAGTCAGATGTTCAATTGAGCCTGCTTTGACAGAGATGACGCCGGTAATGCTTTGCAGAGTTCCCTTGATGAGCAAGTACGGAGAAGTTGTACAGATCTGACGGCAGCGATCGAAAAGATCAGGCTTCACAATGACATTCACAATGCCGGTTTCATCTTCGAGGCTCAGAAATACGAAGCCCTTCGCAGTTCCCGGACGTTGGCGGGTAATGACACACCCGGCTACTTTCACGGCGGCTCCGTCGCGCTGCGCTTTGGCAGTTGCCGCATCCAAAATTCCCATTTGCCGCATGCGCTCGCGGTGAAATGCCATGGGATGTTTTCCGATGGTGAGACCACTGGTGTTGAAATCGGCGGTAATGCGTTGCCCTTCGGTCATCGGTTGCAAGGGCGAAAGCGTATTGTCCGAAGCGGCAGGCTCCAGTAGTTCGCCAACGGGCTGCAAGGCAAGTTCGGCCTGCCACAATGCCCCGCGGCGATGCCGATCTTCCTTGTATTTGGGAAGCGCATTCAAGGCGCCGAGTTCCGCGAGTGAATCGATTTCATCCTTTTGTAATTGCGGCACTCTGCGAACCAGATCGCGCAAGCTGGTAAATGGGGCACGAAGCCGTTCGTTGACAATCTTGCGGGCCGTTGCCTCACACAAACCGCGCACATAGTTCAATCCGAGCCGAAGGTAAGACGTGTTCTGGTCTCTTTCAACGGTGCAAACGTAATCGGAACGGTTGATGTCCACCGGACGAAAACGCTGCCCGTGCCGCTGCGCATCTTTCACCAGCGTGGAGGGCGAATAAAAGCCCATAGGCTGATTATTCAGCATGGCACCGGTAAACGCAGCCAGGTAATGACATTTCAAATAGGCGCTGGCATAAGCAATGAGTGCAAAGCTGGCGGCGTGCGATTCCGGGAAGCCGTACAGGGCGAACGAGGTGATGGATTTGATAATGCGGTCCTGTGTCTCGCCCGTGATGCCTTTGCGATTCATTCCTTCTCGCAGCTTCACTTCCACTTCACGCATGCGTTTTTCAGAGCGCTTGAACCCGAAGGCACGCCGCAGCTCCTCAGCTTGTCCACCGCTGAAACCGGCGGCAATCATGGCCATGCGAATCAACTGTTCCTGGAACAGCGGAACGCCGAGCGTGCGGCGCAGCACAGGTTCCAAAGAAGGGTGAAGACAAACGGGTTCCTCCAGGCCCTGGCGGCGCTTCAGATAAGGATGCAACATCTGACCCACAATGGGTCCGGGGCGGATAATGGCAACCTGCACGACAATGTCGTAAAAGCGCGTCGGTTTCATACGCGGCAGCACTGACATTTGCGCGCGGCTCTCCACTTGGAACAACCCGATGGTATCGGCCTTTTGAAGGCAGCTATACACTGCGGGATCATCTTGCGGCAGATGAGCGAGATCGACTTTGTCTCCGTATACGTCGCGAATGATGGCGATGGAATCTTCGAGAACAGCCATCATGCCGAGGCCGAGGAGATCGACTTTGACGATGCCGAGGTCGGCGCAATCGTCTTTGTCCCATTGCACGACGACGCGGCCGGGCATGGTGGCGGGCTCGAGCGGAACAACTTGGTCGAGCTGGTTCTGACAGATCACCATGCCGCCCGAATGCTGGCCGATATGCCGAGGCAGATCGAGAATCTGGTTCGTCAATGTAAAGAACTGCGCGGCGCGGCGGTCTTTCAGATCGAATCCTTCGTCGCGAAAACGGCGTTCGAGCGTGTCTTTGGAATCTTTCCACTCGAATGCACTAATCTGGGCGGCAAGCGCCGAAAGCTCCTCTTCCGCGAAACCTAGCGCTTTACCGACATCGCGCACAGCGGAACGGCCGCGATAGGTAATGACATTGGCCGTCATGGCGGCGCCCAATTGTCCATAACGCGTGTAGACGTATTGGATCGCCCGTTCGCGCTGTTCGCCGCTCGGGAGATCGAGATCGATATCCGGCATCTCGCCGCGTTCTTCGGATAGAAAACGCTCGAACAGCAGATCCATGCCGATAGCGTCGACGGCAGTGATTCCCAGCGCGTAACAAACAGCGCTATTGGCCGCCGAGCCGCGTCCCTGCACCAGGATGTTGTGCTTGCGACAGAAGTCGACGATATCCCAGACAATCAGGAAATAGCCTGAGAGATTCAGCTTGTCGATCATCGCCAGTTCGCGTTCGAGCTGCTTGCGAACTGGGCCGGAGAAATGGCCGTACCGCCAGTGAGCACCCGCTTGCGTCAATTCGCGCAAGTAAGACGACTCGGTCTCACCGGCGCGGACCGGGTAGCGCGGAAACTCGTAGCCAAGATTGGTCAATGTGAACTGAAGACGACTCCCCAGTTCTCCCGTATTCGCAAACGCATCGGGCAAGTCGCAAAAGAGATGCTGCATCTGAGCGGACGTTTTCAGATAGCAATCCGAATTGCGAGACAGCAATCGTCCGGCTTCCGCAACTGTGGTTTTGTGGCGTGTGCAGGTGAGGACATCCTGAAGCGGGCGACTCTCGGCCGTCGCGTACGTAACTCCGTTGGTAGCAAGCAACGGAAGCTGGAGACTGCGGGCGAGCGGTATTAAAGCTTGATTGCGCCGCTCCTGGTCGCGGCGATAGTGGCGTTGCAGCTCGGCATACACATTCCCTTTGCCGAAAATGCCGATCAGCGATTCGAGCTTCTTGCGGGCCAGCCTTTCCGCGTCCGGGCCTTCGTGATTCTGATAAATGCGCGCCAGCGGCCCTTCCTCGCCGCCCGTCAGGCAGACTAATCCGCTTGAGTATTCGGCAAAATCATCATCCGTCGCGTAAGGAAATTCAGGCTTACCGGGTTTGCCGTCACGCAGCTTGGTGCGCGTAATCAAGCGGCATAGATTTTGATAGCCTTCGCGACTTTCGACAAGCAGCGTGTAGCGACAGCCTTCAACCGAGTTGACCTCAGCGCCAATCAGAGCCCGAATGTCCAGCTGCCTGGCGGCGAGATGAAAGCGCGGCGCGCCGTAAACGCCATTTGCGTCGGCGACCGCCATGGCAGGCTGTTCGAGTTCGGCGCAACGGGACGCGAGATCTTCGGGCAGGGAAGCGCCTTCGAGAAAGGAGAAAGCCGATCGAGCATGCAACTCGACATAAGGAGCAGAGGCACGCGCCACAATTGCAATTATAGGCGAACAAAAAGCAAACAGAGCCAAATGGACTGGCTACGAAATCTCCATTTCCACTGCACGAAAGCAGTTACCGGCGATTTCACCTTGCCTATCGCGTAGCAAATCGCTCCGCGGCAGACCAGTCTGGCGTCTCGGACGAAAAATCTCCGAGAGATTCTTGCTTCCAA
>JAFAUR010000531.1 GCA_019243205.1 Acidobacteriaceae bacterium
ATCCTCCGGGCCATCGGCGGCCATGTCGAGGTAATGTTTGGGCGTGACCTCGGGCGCCAGCGGAATTTCTTTGAAGAACTTCCCAGCAAGGACGGGCGAGTCGATAAGCGTTTCAAGCGTAACTGGTTGAAACCGAGTGTTGTCTCCAGCCGGCGCTGAGGGTTCGAGCGCAGTACCGAATTTCCAGCCTTCCGGTATCCGAATGGACGGCGCGAAGGTCACCTGATCGGCGGCAGATCCGGCCGGATAAACAACTGCCTCATTCCAGCTCACGACGCACAGGTTCGGGCTGGTGGAAGCGCCGGCCGAAAAACCGCTTGGGGCGGCGGTTGCGAGGAAATCGAGTTTCGCTTCGAGGACGGATGTTTCTGGCGGCACGTTCAAATGGAACGCGAACATGTCCACGTCGTCACGAGTCCAGGGAATATTCTGGCCGTTGGCGGTGAAAACCAGTCCGGCAAGATTGTCGACAGGACCGGTCGGTCCGTGCTCGCCAGGAATCCATTTGGGATAAAAGAGCGTCAGCGGGCCTGGTTTGACGGGGATCTTGAGCTCAGCGTGCAGGATTTTTCGAGGGGCATCGGTGATATCCAGCGAGACCTGGATGGGGTGATTTTCCTGCCCGGGAAGCAAGGAAATCGCCGAGAGAAGCAGGGCCAGCGAAACGGAAAGGTTAAACTTTTTCAGCAACTTACATGATAGGGCGGCCGATTTGGCCGCAATTTGGGCTG
Source organism: Acidobacteriaceae bacterium (assembly GCA_019243205.1). Classification (GTDB taxonomy): domain Bacteria; phylum Acidobacteriota; class Terriglobia; order Bryobacterales; family Bryobacteraceae; genus Bog-105. The sequence goes on from JAFAUR010000531.1 coordinate 732, forward strand.
CTGATTCGCTATAATGCAGTAGTTCGAAGTGTGTTCCAGAGCCGGATGTCCGCGCGCACACGCGGATTGCTCCCAGGCAGTTAACTTTCCTGGAATTCCAAGCAACAATTAAGGATTTTATGTACGCAGTGATTGAAACGGGCGGCAAGCAATATCGCGTTACGCCCGGCCAGACCATCGAAGTGGATACGCTAGCCGGGGATGTCGGGAGTGATGTGGAGTTCGACCGCGTCCTTGCAATTTCGAATGATGCGAACGAATTGGTTCTGGGCGATGCATTGAAGAACGCCCGAGTGCGGGCAAAAATATCCGCCCACGGACGCGGAGATAAGGTTCTTGTGTTCAAATTCAAACGCAAGAAGCAATACAAACGTACAATCGGCCACCGCCAGAACTACACCCGCGTGCAAGTGGAAGAGATTCTGTCGTAGCTTCGCGCGACTGAGGGAAATCGAATGGCACATAAAAAAGGTTTAGGCAGTTCCAAAAACGGTCGCGACTCGAACGCGCAGCGGCTCGGGATAAAGGCGTTCTCGGGAGAATTTGTAACCGGCGGGTCGATCATCGTGCGGCAGCGTGGTACGCGTTACAAACCGGGTAAGAATGTCGGGCTGGGCAAAGACGACACCTTATTCGCGACGGTGCCGGGCACCGTGGAATTTCGCGACCGGGGCCGGCTGGGCAAGTTCGTCAATATCATCGCTACAGAAGTGTAAGATCCGGTGCTCGATCGATCGGGCGCGTTTTGTTGTGAGGCCGCCGGGAAGTCCGGCGGTTTTTCTTTTTGAGTTCTCCATTGTTCATTGACGAAGTTACGATCACCGTGAAGGCTGGCGATGGCGGCAATGGCTGCCTAGCGTTTCGCCGCGAGAAGTATGTGCCGCGCGGCGGCCCTAGCGGCGGAGACGGTGGCGGGGGCGGCGATGTGGTTCTGGTGTCGAGCGAGAATTACAACACCTTACTGCATTTCCGTTTCAACCCCGAGCACACAGCGGAGCGCGGGCGGCATGGCGAAGGCAGCAACCGCACGGGACGCGACGGCGAAAGCATCGAAGTCCCTGTTCCTGTAGGCACGATTGTGTTTAATGCCGATACCGGCGAACAGCTTTTCGATTTCACGGCTGCGGGACAGCGCTTCACGGTGGCGCATGGGGGCCGGGGCGGGCGCGGCAATGCCCGATTTGCGACAGCGACGCATCAGGCGCCCACCGAGCATGAAGACGGAAAACCGGGCGACTTTCTACAGCTTCGTCTGGAGCTGAAGCTGCTCGCGGATGTAGCGCTCGTTGGCTTCCCCAATGCAGGCAAGTCGACCCTGATCTCGCGACTGTCCGCGGCGAAACCGAAAATCGCGAACTATCCATTTACCACGCTAGAACCCAACCTGGGCGTTGTACAGGTGGGTGATCGCACGTTCGTGCTCGCAGATATTCCAGGCCTGATCGAAGGCGCGCACGAAGGGCACGGCTTAGGCACACAGTTCCTCAGACATGTGGAGCGAACACGACTTCTCGTGCACCTGGTAGACGTTTCCGATTTCAGCGGACGCGACCCGGTACACGACTTCGACGTGATTTTGAACGAGCTCGCGAGTTTCAGCAGCGAATTGCTCGATAAGCCGATGATCGTGGTCGCGTCGAAGATAGATGCATGCCAGGATGCTACGCGGATTGAAGCGGTTCGCGATCTCGCCAAAAAACGGGGCCTGCCTTTTTTTGCGATATCGAGTGCTACGGGCGAGGGCATAGAGGAACTGCGCTTCGGCATCAGTGAGAAGCTGTTCAGCGAAACGGGTAACGCTACAATCGCAGTCGGAAGCTAGACTCTGCCGGTGCAGGGCCCGGTCTTCAAAACCGGAGTGCGGCACGTTCGTTGTCACGGGTGGGTTCGACTCCCATTAGCTTCCGCCCACGCAAGTTCTTCCAATTAAAAGACCGAGATTTTCTCTATGTCACCCAGACTCCCTTCCAGGTGACATTACAACCCTATTTGACCCTGAAATTGTTCCGCCGCCACGAGGCCAAGTGCGAACAGGGCTACCCAAAAGACGAGCGCGTCTACGAGCACGACAGTGTCCGGCTGACCGGCAAGGCGCAGTGTTCTTGCCCGGTCTACGCTGAGGGGAAATTGCCGGGCGGCAGTTATCAACGCCCGAAATCAACGGGTAGCCGCACGTTCGAGCAGGCGCGGTTACTGGTCCAGCACTGGGGCACGGCACCGGAAGCACCGACTGCGAGCGCGACCTCCGGATACCGGCTGCGCACGGTCGTAGAGGCGGTCGAGGACTTCACCGGGACGTGCCGGGCACGAGGCGTGACGAGCGAACGCATGCTGCAGTTCGAGCATCTGCTCGAACTGCGACTGATCCCATTTGCGGCCGCTAAACGCATCGATTACATCCAGGAGATGGACAACGCCGAGATCTGGGGCCAGTTCCGGCGCTCGTGGAAAAACGAGAACCCGAACCGCAACCGGCCGGTCGCGGAACCCGATCAAGTAGCGGTAAGACCCCTCGGCAAGGGGACCGTCTGTCGCATGATTGGCGATCTCCGGATGTTTGTCAAGCACTGCATCAGCCGCGAATGGTTGTCGGAGAACTGGACCACCCGTGAGCATGGAATGGTCGGCGATTCGCGGGTCGATCCCAAGGAGCCGTTCACCGAAGAAGACCTCGTATACATCTACAGGGCGTCCGAGCATATGACGGACGGGCGGGGATTCGGCGCTAAACGGACGGGCACAAGGAACGGCTTCGAAGATCTGGTGTTCGTCTGGGTTTTGCGTTATAGCGGGCTGCGCATCGGCGACGCGGTCGCCCTAACCGCCGACAATCTGGTCGAGTTTGCGGAGGGGCGCTACACACACTCCATCTGGTGCAATCCGCGTAAGACGAACTGCAAAGATGCCAATTTTGTCAACGTTCCGATCCCGAACGGAAACTTTCCGGGGCATCCCAATGTCGTGGCTGCGCTTGAGACCATGCCGCTCAAGCACGGACACTATTTCTTCCTCGGCGGAGGGCCGGTCCCGCCGCCTGGTACGCCGGAGTTCCGCGACCGGATTAAGAGTGCAACAACGACCTGGCGCAAACGGCTAGACCGGCTCTTCCGCGTCGCCGATAGTCTTCTTGCAGACGACGGGAAGGCGTTCACTGTCAAACCGCATCCACACCGGTTCCGCCACACGTTCTGCGCCCGGCTCCTGCAGTTGCACGTTCCGCTGCGCGTGGTTGCTCAATATGTCGGCGACACGGAGGATACTGTCCGAAAGCACTATGCCAAATTCTGCGTCGCCGAGCAGCGCGCCGCGGCCAGGTTGGTAGACGAAGCGATGTCTCGCGGTGAACGAGCCGGGTCGATCAGTTCCCGTCCGCCAGCCCCCTCACCACCGACTGCTTTATGTAATCCCGATAAAGATTGTCAGTGATTCGAATGGCTCTGCCATGCCGGATCCATCCTGGCTTGCCTTTGAGGTGGCGCCACACGGTGGAATAGTCCAGACCGTGGCGCTCGGCGATCTCGCCCACTTCCCAGAACTTTTTTCCGTCAGAAATCCCTGGACAACAGCAAACGTGTCTGCGATTGCAACGGGTGCGTGTTCCAGCTGGCTCGAGCTGCGCTTGCTGGCTAGGGCGGCCTGAATCTTTTGCCGGATCTCCGCCCTCATGCGCGCGGTCTCCTGCCGCCCAATACGAATGCCTCGCTGACATGCGACCTGCCGTGCGCTCGCGAGTTCCGTGCGCCTGCTGCGAACAGCATTGGTATAGCCGAAGTCTCTGGGCGGCCGGTGCCCGGCTTCCACGATGTATTACGTTCTTGCAAAACTGCCTATTCCTTGCCGGCGGTAGGAGTAAGGTTCCCCCGCCTTGGAACTAATCGGCACAATTTGCCTCCGGTCTCCCGATCAGGAACGACGCACGAACAAATCTTCGACGTGTGATCAAGTCAGCGGAGGGGCGGATTTCGGCGGCTCGGGCTGTCGCCGGTGGGGGGCATCCTACTTCTGTAGGACGATCAGGGCCGGATCGAGGAGAATGAGGTATGCAGGTCACGATCAACGAGGACATCGCTAACAGGCTTCCGGCCGACGAGGCCGATGCCACTACCCTCGTCAATGAGATCTTGGAGCAAGCTCTGTTGGCCCGACACGAGCCGCCCGAACAGCGTCTGGAGAACAGACCTGATTGGCAGGAGATGATTCGAGAATCCCGGCAACAGTGGGCTAAAGGCAATGTCGTACCACACGATGAGGTTGTGGATTGGATGAAGCGGCAAAAGTAGTCTGGTCAAAGCGATCTTTTGCTCAGTTCCAACAGCTCCCTGACCAACTGAGAGAGCGCATAAACAACAGACTTCCTCTGCTCCAGCAGAATCCACAGATGTATCAGCTAGAGACGGCTGGCAAGTGGGAAGGGCTGCGGCGAATGGTGGTCGGCTGGTACAAGCTCTACTACACGTATTGGCACTCTGAACACACGATCTACGTCGAAACGATCGTGTCCACTCGGCACAGCGATCGTTGAATGTGCCGGCTGTTAAATGGGGCATCTGACTTTAATAGGGGCACGAACCTAGTAGTCTGGGAGACCGGAACGGAGGTGACGTAATCGTAGGCGGGGATGTCCTCAAGGCGTGTTGCGCGGCCCCCTTGGCGTGTTTGGAGGAGAACCGATGATGGCCCTGGTGATTTTCATGCACATATTCCAGGCCGCAGAGAACGGCAAGGCCGGCATACAGGGCGAGCGTGGACCGTGTCATCCCGCGGATGACTGAAGCGAGCTTACTCATGGCTTTTTCCATGCGCCACCGAGGAGACGATCGACCTTTGTCGCCACGACCGGTTGGGCCTCGGCGAGTTTATTCACGTCCGCCCGTAGCTGCTGGAGCGCCAGGCGGTCTTCCTGAGCCTCTTGCTGTATACGATCGCTGGTGGACTGCTTGATGGCGAAGTTGAATGGCATCCGGCTCATCAGCAGCAGGAAGGGAAAGACAACACCTGCGAATCGGGCCGCCGCTCCGGCCCTCCGTACTAGTGGGCGGTCCCAGTCATAACTGCAGCGGAGATGCGGCGTTTAGGGTTGGTGTAAGTCCAACGAATCGGGCGAGCCGATGTGGCCGTAGCGCGGATATACTTCATTAGTTTGCGAGAAAGGTCTGCGACGGATGTGAAAACGC
>JAFAUR010000714.1 GCA_019243205.1 Acidobacteriaceae bacterium
TCGCCCGACGAGGAGCGGAGTTTACCGGAGAGAGTCGGATATGGCTCTGTCCATAGCGTTACGTTCACAACGAATGGCCGATCGCTGTGTGACAGTCCAGCGCACTCCTCCTAAGAGTGTGGGGAGGAAAGTTCTTGTGTGTCGAAGCAACCGGCTAAACAACATTGGAAGTTGCCGAATCACAGCGGCGATACGGGATGCTTTCGAGGTTGCGGGTCGCGCTTGATCGGTGAACAACGGGAGCGCCAGGGGTAATAGGCGCCTTAGGAACACGCTCAGCTGTTTCCTCCATTCGCAGATTAGCGATAAATGGAGCCATAGCTCGGATTTGTTTGCTTTCCATTCACGTTCGATTGGTGCAAAGGAGTAAGTTCGGAGCCAATTCCTAATCATTGGCGGCAACGCTTGCAGTTCATTGTGAAAGTTGTTCCAGCCTTTGGTGTTGAACCACCGGATGAGAAGGTGAAACATACATACCTGCAATTGCCGCAGGGCGAGCGGATGGAAATTACGCCAGGAATGCCAAAACGCCCCATCGTCGGCATGGGTGTCGAGAAATCGTGCGAGCTCCCACGCTCGTTGCAATGGCAACTCACCGTGCAGTAAGTGGAGAAGCAGGTGGAGTGCGGCGAAGGCAATCAGATCCTGGTCACATAGAACCTTGATCACGTGACCATCGAAGTCGCGCAGCTCCGCTCGATGCCAAAATTGTTCGAGGCCCGGAGCCGGAATGTGCTCTGCGGCTTCGCTCCAAAGCTCATGATGCAGCTCTACTGAGATTGGCATGTCCGGATCGAACAAATCGCCACGCCACTTCCAGTTACTTATCCTGGTCAGCGGCGGAAGGTGCCTTGATTCTGATTTGACGACCGGCACATATCCTAACCCTGCAAGAATGTTCCAGCCCTTGTAAGCAGAATCACCGGGCAACCAGAGATCAATATCGCCTTGAGCCCTCAGGGCGGCATGAGGCGTAAGCGCCGGCGAGTGGCTCAGCCCTTTGAGCATCACAAATGGAAGCCTGGCGCGATCGAATGCGTCTGCAATTTCGTATAGTTTCCGTTTGATTCGCTCGAATCGAGTGTCGTAGCGGGAAGCTCTGCTAATCGCACCCTCAATCACCCAATCCGGTGCAGATGAGCAGATATAAGGGAGCAGAAGACTTATTTGCCGGGAATCGCACCACTCAAAAAATCGTTGTTGATCCAGCGGCGATAGTAACTCAAGACGAGCAGTCGATGGGCTTTGAAGTTGCAAGGCCTCCAACGCGGCAAGAATGTGCGCGGGCGGCTTCGATTTCATACAGGATCTCGTAAGGTAATTCAATCGGGAAGCTCCGGCAGCAGCCCTTCTAGTAGCCCAATCGCGGGCGCTAACTCTGAGTAGCGCATCTCAAAAGTGGGCACGGCTAATAGACGCTCAAGTGCTTCGAGGCGCTCTTCAAAAGAGGTCATCTGCACGGCCCAAATAGAGGCGCTTAAACGCTCCCAGGATTCGTCTGTCGTGAGAGGGAGTAATTGGGGCGGCCCGGATTTGTGGTCATGCCTGTTCAAAAAGACGATGGCATCGACCGAGCTTTCTTCGGCTGTTTGGATCGCGGCAATGGTATGAGTCAGCACTTCAACTGTGGGTTTTCCGTATCCGCTGATAGCGCAGGCATGGCCCTTAAGCTCGGGGAACAATGTTGCAGCATTGTCACGAAATCGGAACTTGTGCGGATGACCAATGACTCGCGGTTCGGACAAGTTGCGTCGAAAGGCGCTGGTATCGTCGGACACAAATGTCCAACCTCGGCGAGCGCAAGCATAGGACAACGACGACTTTCCGGCACCCGATGCGCCGGCCAGAAGTGTCCCTTTGCCCTGAAATATGAGGCAGGCGGCATGCAGGCTTACTAAATTTCTGATCTCGAGCAACGGATACACCATCACGTCGAGTAAGCACTGCCGAAAATATCCCTGATTTTTAGCAGTTGCTGTCGTGGCCCAGCCAAATGCAAAACCGCATTGTAAATCAAGCGACGCGAAATTCTCGCGGTCAGCGACAATGCTTAGCAGATGACCCTGGGACCGGAAAACCGGTGGTTCGACGCACTTGAGGCTGTCGCTGTCTGAAATCAACAGACGAATGTCTAACGGCGGCTCGTCTTCAAGCTGACGGTAAGTGCCCCAGCTGCTCTCGGCTGCTTGTAGCGTGAGGGGCGAATTGGAGCGAATACGGGCGGGATAGCCGTACGGATAAAACGTGCGCTCGTAATTAAGAGGGCATCGTGTCAGTAGTGGATCGGTGACTGAATGCCCATTGCGAACGGAAGTAATCAATTGCCCTCCCAGTTGAGCGAGCACACACATCCCCTACAAATGGGGTTGGTTCGAACGTCGAGCGAGGAGCGAAATTGCTGCGCTTCAAACCCGTTAAGTACTTGAAGCAAGCTGTGCGACTGCAGCGATCCGATCGGGCGGTGAAAGAAACAAGGGCGAACGGTTCCGTCGGCCTCGACCACCGCAGATACCCAAGGGGCGTTACAGCGAGGGGATTGCTGATCTGCTAATCCAAGGTGAGCACGGAAGTGATTCGCGATGCGGCAAAGCTTTCCCGAATCTTCTGCCACAAAGCCGGTTCCTTGCCATTCGAGGTCTAATGCCTCGAAGGCACGCTCAAGAGTTTGAATCTCAGATAACGTCAGAGCGACTTGCGACTGGCGATCAGCCGCCCATTCTCGCCCGCGATTGAACGCTGTAGATTTCACATCAGCAGCCAGGAACGAAATGGACGTAAGATCTAGCTCCTTTGCCGCGCGAGCTGTCTGGACCGGGTACGCGTAATTGAGTTTCTGGATGGTGCAACGCCCCGAAATGGAGAACGCAGGGTTGATAGCGTGGATACTTCGGATGCCCCGCATGAGTTCCAGAAAGGCGCCCGGTACGCGCCGAACGTGGTCATGGATCTGGGGAGGACCGTCCAGAGACACTATTACGTCGTCGATGCGGCCGCATATCTGCTCGGCGTATCGCGATAGAAGGAGACCCGAGCTGAGCAGAGTGACCCTTATCGCTCTTTGCCTCAGCATGTCCGCCAGACGGAAGAGATCCGGGTGCATGAGCGGCTCACCCCCAGAGAACACTACCCAGCGGACGGATAGCGCTTCAATATCTGCCAAATGGCGGAAGAGCTCTTCCGCGGTAACCGAGGCAGCGCTTGTGCTCTTCCAGATGTCGCACATCACGCAGCGACAGTTACAACGAGAATGGGGAGAAAGTATGAGTATAGGAATCGACTGGAGGGTAGCTGTCACGCTGCGATAGCCTTTCCTGCCAATCGAACGGACTCGTCGAGAACATTCGCAGTCTGTGCGAGTAAGTAGCGTACTTTCTCGGCGATGAGGTACGTTCCCCGCCCTTCAACTCTTATCGGCTCGAGATTCGCCAGCCTAGACGGTGGGCAGAGCGCTGCCAGTGTCAATGAAATAAGCGCTATACGCCCTCGAGACATGACAAGCTCTGGATAACCCTCTAGCAGTGTTGCAGCCGGCGTCCGGCCTATATCCTTCATCACCAGCAAATCGGCTGGACCTTTGTCGCGAATTTGTCCGTAGCCGAAGGGTAGTTGTAACATGCTCGCGGCTTCCAGTGTGACCATCTTGTATAGCCGGTGCTCATCGGCACTCTTCTGAGCGAAGCGCAATTCGTCCAGCAGGTCGCCTGCGGCAGTTAGCGCCGAATCACTGCCTAGAGCAATCCGGATTCCGGACTCAATCATGTGGCGGTGGAGGCTTTCTCCTAACGTGAAGTGGTTGGAACTCGGACACCAGACCAGGCCAGAGCCCGCCCTTTGCAGGATGGCAAGGCCCTTCCGGTTCAGGCCCACGCCATGGACAAGAATCGTTGAGCGATTGAGAGCGCCAGCTTGTGCCAGAGTTTCGATCTCACGGGAGGCGGCGGAGTCGGTGCCTTCTCCTGCATGAATGAGGAACGGGTAATTCCGTGGCGTGTTTGCGAACCGAATCTTCCAGTCGGGTGAGAAGTCGATCGAGTGAGCCCACCCATATCGGCTTATCACTCGCACTGGAAAAGTCGGATGGCCCAACAGCGGATGAAAGTTGTTATGATGCGCGACGACTGTAACACCCGAGAGGAGATTTTTGATGCCTCCCCACCTGAGACGTAGCTCTTTAGGCACTCCAAGATGGCGCTTCACGGGCCGCTCGTCGGGACGATAGATGTCTCTCGCCCAGGCCAGCGCGTTTGGATAATGCCCTCGGCCCAGCTTGGGAAACAGATTCAACTCCAAATGATCATGTGCGTTGATCAGCCCCGGCAGGATCACGTGATCTTGCAGGTCGAGAGTGAATTTGTGCGCGGAAATCATGGGAGCAAAGAAAATGCGTCCATTCCGAATCCACAAGCTTCTGTGAGCGAATTCGGCAGAGCTTACCGCCACGCGCGCGCCTCCGATTAGCATGGGTTCTGCCATAAGCCGGCGAACAAGGCCGGGAGCGCGCGTGCCGACCAGAAGAGACGTTCCTTGCCGGCGCGTCGAAACAATGGAAACTCAGGCAGCCCGAAATGAACTGAACGCAGTGTCGTACACGCCAGTCCGGCATTTGCCGCAGCGAGTTTAATCTCGTCCATCTCACGCACGTGATGCGCAATGTCATATCGCTCGGCCCCCAACTTGAACGAACGCTTCCATCCAGCACGAAGCGCATAAGGATGAACATCACTTACAGCGATGTAAGCGCCAGGCTTTGCAACACGAGCGAACTCATGGAAGGCGAACCCAAGGTTTTCAAAGTAACCTAGAGATAGCGAACAGAGAACAAGATCCGCTGTCGAAGGAGCAACGGGAAGGCATTCGGCGTGTGCCAGAATCAACCGGCGCTTGAGCGATGGCGAGTTGCGTGCTTCGTTCAGCATTTCCTGGCTCAGGTCGATTCCGAAAACTGTTGATCCGGCCCGATCAAAATGCCGCAGCCAATATCCTGTCCCGCAAGCGACGTCCAGAAGAGTTGAAGGCCGCAGATTTCCAAGTAACTCGAGCGTAGACCGGCGTTCCAATAACACGATCGGATTAACTGCACTGTCGTAGACGGGAGCCCAGAGATCGTGTCCTTCCAGCGGCGAGACCTGCGTCATATGCTTTCCAGGCGCGGCTTTCTTAATGCCACGAGGCGTTGTGCCCACGCAAGCTCGTACGGAAAGTGATAAAAGCCAAGTGAGTAACGCCAACTACTCAGCCCGCTCAGTAATGTTCGGCCCCAGCGAGGCAATTGGATATCCTGCACGGTCGGCCATCGGGAGTTAACGACCAGATCGAAGTTGTCTATCTTTCGCTTCAGCCGTCTTGGTAGCCAAGCCACATTCGGGTCGTGACGCGTTGTAAAGTTGTACCAGCGGTCGGTGGCCCATTCTTCAGGGGTTCGTGGGAACTGAATCTGCCCCTCGACCTTCCCGTACATGCCGTCTGGATGTGGCGTGGGAATGTAATGCTGAACGATAATTTCTGCATCCGGATTAGCGCGTTTGATGCGGCGGATAAAACGGATTGTCTCGCGCGTGTCGCGTTCCGGATCTTTCGGATTTCCAATGACAAACGAAAATTCCGGAACAATTCCGAAGTCGCGGATGCGAGCTGCTAATTCAAGAGTCTGGTTCGCGGTGATCTTTTTATTCATCTCCTTGAGCACCCAATCCGAACCGGACTCTGCTCCAAAGAAAATCATCTTGGCTCCAGCGGTTTTCAGCAGCTTCAAGGTTCGATCGGAGTAACGGAGAAGGGCATCCACACGGCCTTCGCACCACCATCTCAAGTTGAGCGGCTCAAGGTGGGTTGCCAAAGCGGCGGAGTGACTTTCGTTTAGAAAGAAATTGTTGTCATAGAACTGTATCGAATCAATGCTGTAGTTTGATTTCAGGTGAGCCAATACGGCGGCTGTGCGTTCCGGATCCTCCGTTCGCTGGCGCCCCTGGAATAGAGGAACGACTCCGCAAAATGTGCAGCGGAAAGGGCACCCGATGCTCGCTTGATGAACGGCCGTCCGCCGACCTAGGAAGGTTGGCAAAATGTAGTTACCCGCGTTCGGCAGCTTGTCGTAAGGAAGCCAGGGGAAATCGTTCGGAGAGCGGAGGGGCCTGTCGGGGTTATGGACATGTAACCCAAAGGTATCTTTGTATGAGAGGCCCTTTATACCAGAAAATGTTCTTCTGTTCCGCAACTCTTGAAGTAACTCGAGAAAAGTATCTTCGCCTTGGCCGCGTACAACAAAGTCGACATATGGCGCGTTCAGAGCGGCATCGGGATAGAGGGAAGGGAAGTATCCACCCCATACGATTGGCGTGTAAGGACTGCGTTTGCGGAATTGACGACAGAGCGGGATGGCGGCGACCATCTGCGGTCCTGGCATAACGGAAACGGCTAGTAACGTGACGTTTCCCGTAACCGCCAGTCGTTCGAGAGTTAATTCTGGATGGGGATCGGCGTTCCCGTCCACGATGACATAGTTCTCTTTACCTTCTAGAACTGCCGCGATCGAGAGTACAGCGAGAGGAAAGCGCCGGTTCCTCGGTTTGGTCGAACGAGGATGGAGCAAAACGATCATGGGATCCTCTCGAACGTGAAATGCTGAGCGGCGGTTTCGCGTATTGCTCGCATAACGACTTTCAATTAGTGAACCTCTTTGAGCTGCCGTCCCAAACCCTCGCCAGTGAGAAGAGAACGCCGAAGCACAAGCCAGTTTTGAGCCATAGAAGCCCACAACTCGACGGGCACCCGGAAGGCCTGGTGTTTCAATCGCCAATGAAGCGGTTTTTGGAGAAGCCGCACCGCTTCGTGACGGAATCCAGAGTGGAGACTATTCGTCAGCTTTGAGAGCTGGTTTGCGAGCGCGAAATAGGACATGCTGCGGGTCAACTGCGATAGCGCTTTCTGATTCAACCAAGGCAACTCGGCTTGGCCCAGTCCTACCGCCGCCCACTCTTCCAATGACTGTGGCTCGCTCAAACCTGCTTCGCGGAGTTCAGGCCAGATAGGAATGCCGGGATATGGCGTAAAGAGGTTCGGTGAGAACGTGACATTTTGAAATCGCTCCGCAATCTCGCCCATCACTCGTAACGTTTCGCATCGATGCCGGTCTTCTTCTCCCGGGTAGCCGAAGATAAGGTTGAAGGTGACCCGAATGCCGGCGTCCCCGCATTTCCGGGCGGCTTGGAACATGTCCTCGATCTTCTGATGACCCTTGTGCATTTTGCGGAGGATTTCCGGCGAAGCAGACTCGGTCCCAAATCCGATATGGCTCACACCGCTGGTTGCAAGCAGCCGCACCTGGCCGTCAGTTAGCCGGCACAGCAGGTCAGTCGAAGCTTGAAAAGTCCAGCGGAACTTCACGTCACTTCGGATGAAGCCCTCCGCTACCGCGAGGGCGCGGCGAGTGTCGACCAGAAAATTAGAATCGACGAGTGCAACCTCATCGAGCGAGTGCATTTTGACTAATTGAACGATCTCGGTTACGACGTTCGCGACGCTTTGAGGATTGAAGCGCCGGTTATAAAACACCATGTCTGTGCAGTAATTGCAGGCATATGGGCACCCGATGCTGGTCGCATACGGCAGCTTCCGGCCTCTCGTGAGGCGAGCGTACGATTCGAAGTCGACCAGATCGTACGCGGGCGTGGGAAGCGTGTTGAGAGCTGATGCGGGGCGGTCGGTGTTCCTGATAATCTTGCCGTCCCGCTTGAACCAGCAGCCGGGGACCATATCCAAGCTGAGGCCTCGGGATTGCCGCTGCAAAATTTCGGAAAGGGTTTTCTCGCCTTGATGACGGACGATGATGTCTACAAAATGTTCTTGCAGCGTTTGGGCCGTGAGCAAGGTTGGATGCCAACCGCCGTAGATGATGGGCAAGTCCGGCCGAACCGCTCGTACCGCGCGACTAGCGGCAATCGCGTGACGGATCATAGGACCGGTCAGCAGCGAAACACCGAAAGCAAATGCGTCCTTAACTTCCCGGAGCACAACTTCTAAGAAAGTTGGAGTTATCGCACCATCTATGACCACGGGCAGAAAGCCGTGTTCGCGAATGGCAGAAGCGACACTGAGCAGACCCAGAGGCGGACCGAAAACTCTGCCATCGTAAGGCGGAGAAAAGAGGACTACCTTCCGGCTTTGATTCAGCAAGAAACCACCTCTGCGGAGAGCTGCTGAGCATCCACTTTGGGCTTAAGCGGCGGGAACATCTTATTAGCCTTGTCCTTCAGCCAAAGCTCCAGCGGTGCGTCATAGAAGCTGTGGTCGAGCCGCCAGCGTGCCGGCAAGCTGATTGTTCGGTGCACCAGCCGAGCAACGGGATGCTTCTTCTGTACTCCGATAGGCACGCGGTTGAACGCAACGCGAAGATACTCTCGCATTCGTTGTACGCGCCTGTGCTCCTGTCCTTTGAGCCACGGAAGAACAGTGTATCGGGGAAAAAAATCGGCCCAGCCTTCGAAGCTGTTAGGTACCTGAATACCGAGCTCGAAGGCTTTTTTCATTACCGGCGAGCCTGGATACGGCGTAAAGATATTCGTCCAGAACTCGGCCTGTGGATAGCGGCGGCAGATATTCATGATGAGGTCGATTGATTCGCGGCGCTCTACTTCGGTTTCACCCGGAAAGCCAAAGATGATGTTGAACGATGGACGAATTCCAGCTTGTGTCAGGCGGTCAGCCGCGAGATAGATGGTTTCCAGTTTCTGAAAGTCCTTATTCATGAGATGCAGGATTTTCTTTGAGCCGGAGTCCGCGCCCTGGGCGATCTGAGAGAGTCCAGCGCGGCGTAGAAGCTTGAGTTCCTCCACGGTCATTCGAGTGACCAGGTTCGTAGAGGCCTGGATACTCCAATCGAAGTGAACGCCCTTCCGAACGATACCTTCGGCAATGTTTACGGCGCGATCGCGATCTACTAGGAAATTGTCATCCACGACCCAAAGTAATTGCAGGTGGTAACGCGATACGAGGTCAGTTACTTCTTCGACGACCTGGTCTGCTTCTAAGGCATTCCACTTGCGCCCGTATAGCCCATCATTCGTGCAGTATGCGCAATTATAAGGACAGGCCAGGCTGGAGGTGTACATCGCCCAGCGGCGTCCGCATACCTGCTCGTAAGCGTCAAAGTCAGCGAGGTGATACGCTTTGGGCGGCAGTTCGCGGATCGGCTTCAGCGCACGCGGAACATTAAATGCGAGCTTGCCGGCTTCTTTATAGGCGACACCGGGAATACCTTTGAACGATGCGCCCGATTGGATCCGCTGCACCATTTCGAGCAGCGCTTCCTCCCCTTGGCCAACTACTATGGCATCCACATAAGGGAAGGCAAGAGTTTGGTCGGGCAACAGAGAGGGATGCCAACCCCCGAGGATGACTGGCTTATCCGGGTAAGCTGCCTTTGCGGCTTTTGCAATTTGCGCAGTTTCGCGGATCATGGGACCAGTAACTAGCGAAATTGCCAGACAAATAGAATCCTCCAACTCCTTAATGACTTGTCTTTGAAAATTCGGCGTAATGGTGGAGTCGATGATGCGAACCGTGTAACCAGCGCGTTCGAGAGGCGTGGCTAAAGCTAGAATGGCCAAAGGCGCGGTTGCCTCCTGGCTGGAAAAAGCCGGAAAGAAAAAGAGCACCTTCTTCATGAGCGTACCCGGCAGGCCGGACTTTGGAAACACAGGCCCAGTATGAAAGGGATCTCACAAGACTGTGTTGGAGAGCTGTAAAGAAAAGGTAAACGACGATGACGTTGAATGATAGGTGTGATCATCTGATTTGCCGCGTCAAGTCGAAGCCGAGAAAAATGTTTTCAATCGTACCCGCATGCGGATCATTCAGGAAGGAAGAATTCGGAGCTGCTCGCTGTGACACGGTCGTGCCGGGGCCTGTGGTTAGACCAAAGGTGAACGCGTGTCGCCAGATTTTTTTCTGGATCCCAAAGGAGAAAACCGGCCGCTGGATGTCGAGTTCCCGAGCATTCGCGAGTGTGGGAATTACTTCGGCGAGCAGAGCGACCGTTGGTCTGATGTCGAAAGCCAGACCGGTGCCCAAGGAGAAAGCTGTGAAACCCGGCTCCGCGGAGATAGAGCTCGAGTAAAAATTGATGGGCTGTATCACGCGGCGGTCGTTGAAACTGACCGTTGGCACTATGTAGAACTGCGCGCGAGAAGTGAGGCTACGCGAAAGAATGCCTTCGATGTTCTCCGTAAAATTCCTGCTGAAGTTGTTTTGTCCTTCAATGGATACTCGGACCATCAGATTCAGCGGACTTCCTTCGCCTTCCTCTATCAAGTTGTAGCCGGCCATGAACTGGATGGGACGATTGATGGCTGACGGGGATCGGTAGACGCCTACGGAAAGCTTGTCAGTAACCCCGTATCGCACGCCTAGTGACGAGATGGCGAAGTTGTCCAGGCCAAGTAGCGTTGCCCCGGCGTTCGGGCTGGTGAACGCCGGTTGGAACGGAAACCGATGAGAGAAATTGACATATACACCATGGCGATCGGTAGGTCGCCCGGTTGGTAGCGAGAAGAGGACATCGTCGCCAGGCTCGTAAATCTTGGGTTTGTTCGCTGCCACCTGGCCAGGGCGCTTTACTGTCGAACCCCCAGCCACATTGCTTGGCGGCAACTCGGAGGGAGCGGCCGGTAATGAGCGGACATAATGCACTAACTCTGAAATCTGTTGCGAACTGAGTTTTCCTGACCAGGCAGGCATTACGCCCTTGCCTTTACGGATTACTGCTTCCATGTCGCTGGCACTTACGCCTGCCTGGAACGCCGGGTCGGTGAAATCAGGAGTTCCGATCGACTTTTTCCCTTTACCATCCGGACCATGGCACGTAGCACAGTTCTTCGCAAACAACGAGCCTGCCTCTCCCGTTGGCGAACTCTGAACAGGAAGTTCTCGTACCGTGCCTCCAGCCAGGTCAACTAAATACCGCTTCCCATTTTTTGTTAGAACCATCGAAGTCGGTGATTCGTCGGTAATAGAGACGTCGCGGGACCCCTGTGTATCACCGGCGGGCGAAGCGTGAGGAGCAGTTGCGGAAGGTGCGCTTGTTGAATGGACCTGAACAGGAATGCTTGCCGTATCCGGAGCTTGTGAATGAGCTGCTGATGCCAGCCAGCTCATTATGCTTAACACAACCACGAAATGTACTAAGTGGGCGCGACTTATCAAGGTGGCTTTGAATATCCTTCGTGATCGAGTCTAGAGCGGGGAGGTGAGGGATGTAGTGAGCGCTTTGTAAAAGTATGGTAAACGCCAGATTCTCTTGCACGGAATCACAACACTTTTACAACCCTCAAACACTCGTGATTAGTTGTTGCCCTATGTTCAGGATGTGCACTCAGGAGAAGCCGGCACGGCTGTTTATGAGCCTACGTTTGTGGCATCGGAAGGCACCATCTGGCAGTTATGGAATCTCATGGAGCGGATAGTGGCAGGAGCCGTACTCACTTTGATGGGTCCGGCGCTGCTAATCTCGGCGATTGCGATTATCGTGATGTCACGCCGGTCACCGTTCGTGGCGCATCAGCGAGTTGGACAGCGCGGTCGCCTGATATGGGTCCTGAAGCTCCGCACCATGTGGGACGGGCATTCGCAAGGACGGTTTAAGCTCGTTCATCGCCTTTCTCAATCCGAGGCGCCGCTTTTGCCTCCGGCGCAAAAAAATGCCCGGGTGACCAGCAGATTCGCCGCCTTTTGTCGCCGATTCTCCGTCGACGAGCTCCCACAACTTTGGCAGGTCATTCAAGGTGAAATGTCACTGATCGGCCCTCGTCCGCTCACGAGGCAAGAATTGACCGCCTACTACGGTGGTGCTGCTGCCAGTGTCATGTCATCAAGACCAGGAATCAGTGGATTATGGCAGGTGAGTGGACGCAGTCGGTTGACCTACCCGCAACGGCGGCGTCTGGACGTGTTTCTGGTCCGCAAGCGCTCCTTCCCCCTATATTTCAAAATTCTGTGGCTTACCATTCCACGCGTTTTGAGCGGTAAAGACGCATGGTAGGAACCACGCCGGACGTCAACAGAATTTGTGACCGCAGGTTGTGATGCGGTGTGCCATCGTTCATTATTGGCTGCTCGGGATGCGGGGCGGCGAGAGGGTGGTTGAGGAGCTTTGTCGGATTCTGCCCCACCCGGATATTTACACGCTCTTCTATGATCCCGACCGGGTGTCACCTTTTCTTTCCTCTCACTCCATAACGGCATCGTTTCTTAACCCGTTTCGGCGATATTACCGTTCGTGTTTACCGTTCGCGCCGCTCGCGCTCGAATCTTTCGATCTGCGCGGCTACGACTTGGTCGTCAGCAGTGAGTCCGGTCCGGCGAAGGGCATCTTAACTCCCTCCCACACCCGCCACGTTTGTTACTGCCACACTCCTATGCGGTATCTGTGGGATCTCTATCCGGCATACGTACGCGAATGGACTCATTCGCGGGTGAAACGAACGTTCATGGCTCCACTGTGTAACTACTTACGTCTATGGGATGCCAGTTCTGCCGCCCGTGTTGATCGGTTCCTCGCGAACAGTCGGAACGTGCGAAACCGCATCTGGAAAACATACCGACGACGGTCGAAGGTCATCCATCCTCCCGTTGCTGTGGAGACATTCTACTCTGCGACGTCGGACGATTATTACCTGATAGTTTCAGAACTCGTCGCATACAAACGGATCGATGATGCCGTGCGATGTTTTACGAGTACAGGGAGGCGGTTGAAGATCGTTGGAGGCGGGCCGGAGTATAAACGTTTGAAGAAAATATCGGGACCGACGATCGAATTCTGCGGGCGAGTTCGGGATTCGGAACTGCGGGCTCTATATGCGCGGGCTCGGGCCGTGCTGCTGCCAGGTGAAGAAGACTTCGGAATCGTTCCGGTTGAAGCGTTAGCTAGTGGAAAGGCAGTTATCGCCCTGGCAAGAGGAGGCGTGCTGGAGACAGTACCCAGTTGCGAGCCGCAGGCCGGATTCTTCTACTCGGACGTCGGTGAACGGTTTCTGGAGGGTGCGGTCAGGCAGTTTGAAAAAAATGAGCACCTGCTGAAACCCACAGCAATTCAGGAGTGTGCAAACAGCTTTTCTTGCGAAGTGTTCCGGCGAAAGATGTCGACGTTCTTATTTGGCCGGCAAGGAAACGTAGAAGCCGATTCCGCATGGGAGGTTGCCGGTTGCAAAACACATTAGAGGAGTCGTCGCGGACGGCTTGTAATCGGAAAATCCTGTGCGTAGATCAGTTTGTGAACATGGGAGGCGCACAGCGCAGCCTGCTGGACCTGCTTCCTGCGTTCGCTGCACGTGGCTGGTATTCGTCGGTAGCGATTCCAGGCGAAGGGCCCTTTGCGGAAATCATTCGGCGATCGGGCTTCCGAACGCACAGCTTCGCGGCTTCGGCGTATTCCAGTAAAAAGAAGCCCCTGTGGCAGCTGC
Organism: Acidobacteriaceae bacterium; assembly: GCA_019243205.1. GTDB lineage: Bacteria > Acidobacteriota > Terriglobia > Bryobacterales > Bryobacteraceae > Bog-105. The sequence continues at coordinate 13,455 of JAFAUR010000714.1, forward strand.
TCAGATATGGATTCAAAATTCCAGGGCTCGTCGAGTTCCTCGCGGACGTTGTCGAACGCGAAAACGTAAACCTTCTGTACATCAACGGTCCGCGGTTGGTTCCGCCGGCGGCCTGGGTGGCCTGGCGAAAAGGACTCCCTCTCGTCTTTCATCTTCACAATCGGCTACTACAGAACTCGGCCGTGGCGCTCACGGGGCAAGCTCTGGAACTCGCGAACGCCCATGTCATTGCGTGTTGCCGCTACGTGGTCGAACCACTCCGGGAATATATCGAGCAAAAGCGTTTGCACATTATCTATGATGGTGTGGCCAACATCGGAGTCGGTGGCCGGCGACGCCGGACCATACGAACGATTGGGGTCGTTGGGAGAATTGAAACCGAAAAAGGTCAGCTTGAATTTACGCGCGCTGCGAAGCTCGTGGCACAAGAGCTTCCTGACTGCCGGTTCCTCGTTGTTGGGGCGCCGATGTTCTCCGACCACAAATACTTTATGAAGGTAGTTGCGAATAGTAGGGAACTTCCCATTGAGTTCATCGATTGGCAGCATGATATCGCCCAAATCTATTCAAAGCTTGATTTACTGGTCGTACCTTCGAGCAATGCTGAAGCGACAACTCGAGTCATTCCGGAAGCCTTCAGCGCGCGCCTTCCCGTGGTTGCGTTTGCGGCAGGCGGTATACCAGAGATTCTCGCCGATGAGGTAACAGGTTTCGCCGTGACTAATATGACACCGGGGGGCCTCGCCAAACGGATCGTGGCCGTTGCCAAAATGGAGCAGGAAAAACTGGATATGGTCATCGACCGAGCGCGAGAGGTCTGGAGGAGCAGATTTACATTGCGGAGTTATAGTGACAGTGTCTGTCAAGTGCTTGCCGACGCAATGATCCCAAAGTTCGCAGCTGAGGCAAGCTGAGTTTCTCTTCGAGCCGTCACATAAACGGTTGCCAGGAGCGCTATATGGAGCCACACATAGGGGCGGAGAATGTTCTGATTGAACTGGAGCATCATGAAGAGAAATGCCAGCGATCTTAGTAGCCCCAGAATTACGCCTCCATAGATCGGCGGGGCCGCTTTTGCTGCTGCGAGAGGTTTCCGAAATATCGTAACGAGGAAACAGAGAAATGGCACGAAGCCGATTACTCCGCTTGCAGCCAAGGCTTCCGCGAATACGTTCATTCCTTCGAAGTCTTTTGAATCTTTAAATGAGCGTATTCGGTCGCCTTCGAGTTCGGCGATCGCGCTAGCGACACCGCCCAGGCTCCTTCCCAAAAGTGGATGCTCAAGGAACACTGAGACGGTGTCCTCAAATGCCGTTTCACGCTGAAGTACGGAATGAGCAGCCGTGTCGGACAACCCAGTGCCGTTTAGCAAAACCAAAGCGACGGACGGGCGGTTAGCGATGAGACTGGCTGTGGCAGAGCCTAGTGCGACGGCAGTCAAAAACAACAGAAGCGATGGAACCAATCGGCGCAGCCGGAAGCTGGATTGACGCCGTGCAAATGCATTTCGGAAAAACGCAAACCAGGGCCCGATCGCGTACAGAATCATGTCCAGAAACAGGAACAGAATGCCGATGCGGCTGGAGGAAAGGACGACACTGGCCGCGCACAAAACACATATGGTAATCAAACTTCTGCGAGAGAGGAGTGAGGAGCGTTGTTTGCGAAGCGAGTTCGCAAAGACGAAGCCAATCATCAGGTAAGTTGCGTAGTAACTAGGCTCATAGCTAAACCCATTCACTCTCGCCACCTCTCCCGGAATCCACCATTGCTGCACGAGAATGCCGGGGAGACCGCCCAGAGGCAACAAGAACTGGAGGACGCCGAAGCTTGCCACCAGCGCGAACGAGTACAGGTACCACCGCAGAATCGCTGCGATCGACCGAGCTTCTCCCCCAAATAGTTGGACGAAAGCGAAAATAACGAAAAGGTTCAATACGAGCCAGATACAGTAACCCAAGCTTCGCGGCCAAAAGTCAGTTGCCGGGATAAATAAGACCTGGAATGCCAGCCAAATTGTGAGCGGCAGAAGGCCAAGTACTGGTATGTATCTGACATAGCTGGCTTTCACGAATGCAAGCAACACCAGCAACGGCGCGAGCAACTGGCAAAGGCGAAAAGTGCCACTGATCTCCAATGCTAAGAAAACGTCGAACGAGCTCGTCAGCAACATAGCAACAGCGACCGACGTCGCAAGCCGACGCAAAGGCATACTAAGGTGCAAGTTCACAGCAAATGGCACTCGAGTGTCTGGGCGACGTGACATCAGCAAAGGTCGTTTTGAGCCACACATTGCTGACGCTGTCGCTGCCAGAAAAGCATGCGCCGTGAATGAAGGGTGAGCCACATAGAGGCGACCAGGAAGGTCGCGGTTCCGACGGACCCGAAAGCGACGCCAACAGCACCGAAGGATAAGCTCAGCAGGAAGGTTATCGGGATGCCGCAGGCCGCGCTTACGACCAGCAAGCGTGAAAAAAGTACGTCCATTTCAAAGACAAGCATGGTCTGGGTGCCCAACACATTCGTCAGGCCGCTCAACAAAGGCAGCGGCGCAAGACACTGAAGGATCCGGATCGAGTGTTCGAATGATTTGCCCAGCACTAGTTCGCAAACCGGCCGGGCAGCGATGACAGTGACAATAGATATGCAGAACATCAGGATGCCTACGGAATAGAATGCTCTTTGAATGAGTTCGAATGCCGATTCACGCGAACGGAGCTTTGCGGCAGTGATATGGGGGTACAAAGCCTGTGCGACTGGATTTAGCGCGGCCGACGCTGCCTTGATCAGCTTGTCGGCGGCACTGAAATAGCCGATCTGCGTCTTGTCGGCTGTAAAACCCAGGATCACGATTGCGCTCGACGAGGAAAGCTGCATCGCAGACGAGGATAGGAATAGCGCGGACGCTGCTTTCAATGTGCCGACTACGTCCGGCAAAGAAGGCGGACACCACGTTAGTCGCGCGCGGCTCAGAATGATCGGCCAAGCGACCACGCTGGCTACCACTTCAACACTCGACTGAATGGCGCCTGCAACTACGTAATCTTGTGTATGTCTTACAAACAGAAATAGGGCGGGAACGGTCAGCAGGCGTGCGCCGGCAAGCAGAGCGGCTGCGACTTTCATCTGCTCCAGTCCTTGAAAGAACCAGAGTGGAAAGAAAGTCGTACCGACCACGTACAGGAAGTTGGCTGCATACAGCCGCGGGACAGCGCGCATCTGTGGAATGAAAATTACAAGCAAAGCCAATCCTGCAGCGCTGATGCCCATCAGCAACGTTTTAGCGTAGAGGGTTGCCCAGAAAATGCGCGAGATGGACCCAACGTCACCTCGAGCTGCCGCAATGGCACGAGTCTGTGTGAAATTGAAGCCGAAGTCAGTGAAAATGTCGAAATATAGAACTACTCCTTGTGCAAAAGACAGCAGGCCGAATCGGGAGGGCTCCAAGACGCGAACGAGATAAGGGAGGGTGAGCAAAGGCGTCGCATAGTTGAGCACCTGTAAGGCCGTTAACGACGTGATGTTCTCGAACAGGATGCGCCGGGAATGCATGCTCAGAGGTGAGGTCGGGTTACGGACAGATACTCAAAATCACTCTTGTCTGCCATCGGCCGGACTTCTATCCAGGAAGACGCACAGACAAGCGATGAATACAGAAACAAACACGGTTCCCAAAATGATAAGCAAACGAGGCGGCCAACTCTTCTTTTCCGGGACAACGGCTGTATCTACGATCTGTATAAGCGGCGCGGCTTTCGCTTCGTCCAGACGGGCGGCTTCGTACTGCTTCGACAACGCCTCGAACAAGCCTTCGTGGTATTTAACCTCTCGATATTTGCGAACGTACTGGAGTGCGGCCTGCGGAAGCTTGTCGACAGGAACCTCAGGATTACCAGCTGCCTGCGCACCATTTTCCAGCTTCGCGAGCTCGGCACGAAGAGCAGATAACTCTCGAAGAGCGGCCTGAACACGCGAATTATCATCCGCCATGATAGTCCGCATTCCCGAGATTTGAGCTTCCCTGGTGAGGATCTCGACTCGCAACTGGGCAGCGGATCTGATAAGCGCCTCACCTTGGCCAGACGGCTCAACCAGACCGGTAAACTGTTGTGTATCGCGAAGAGCATCTTCCGATTTCGCAAGTAGCTCTTTCTCCTTTGCTATCTGTTGCTCGAAAAACACCCTCCTCTGGGAAGCCTCGGTCAATGCAACGGTTGTGTTTCGGGAGAACAACTCGTCAACGTACGCGTTCGCGAGTTGAGCAGCGCGCTTTGGATCACGGTCTTGAACTTGGATACGGATGAGGGTGTCTTTTCCGGCTTTGATGCTGGTCCGCCTAGCCAGGTGCTTACGAGCGACCTGGGTGTATTTGTCGTCGTAGACTTCTTTCAAATGAAACCGTGTGATGAGTGAATCAGCGATGGTTCGGCTCTCGAGGATCCCGACATATATGTCGGACGGATTCCGAAGGCCAAAGCCAGAAAGCAGGCTCAGGCCTGAGAGCCCGAGGCCGGGACTTATCCCGGCTACTTGCGCCAGAGCTGATAGAGATGGTTGGGCTTGTTGGGGCGTGAGAATAACCGCTTCCGAGGTGTATTCGGGCGGAATCAGAAACGCACTTGCCGTTGAAATCAAGGCCGCAATGAGTGCAACACCGAAAAGAAGTTTGACTCGACTGGATAATATAGCCAGCAGAAATCGCAAAGAGAGCTGATCACCAAAGGCGTCAACAACGCCGGGTCCGTCGGGCTGAACGTGAGGAACCTGTAATTGTGTGGTCAAGGTTGTCAATGCAGGACGTTGATCGCCGCAGCGCCGAGGCCAAAGTTGGCCAAAATTTGCGACCAGTCGAGTAGGCTACGAACGAAGGTGGCGCGGTTAATGTAAGTCGGCACTACGAGTGTGTCGCCCGGATACATTGGGAGAGAGTCAAACGTTTTGGCGAACGATACCGAACCGGAGTGATGGCTGATCACGGAGCCGTCTGCCCGAACAATAAACATGTGTCCTTTATCAGCCGAGCGCGTGGGACCTCCTGCTTTTTTCAAGTAGTCACCGGTGCGAAAGTCCTCTTCGTACAAGAACGAAGATTGCTCATACACCGTCCCGACGACATTCACTGTGGAAGGGCGGCTTGGGATGTAGAGCCGATCACCATTCTCGAGTGGCAAATTGGGGAATGCGTCGACGCCGCGATCAGTTGGTGACATATCCAGCACGATGCGACCGTCCATGGAGAACTTCCTGAGACGCTCAACCATTTCATGCTGGCTTGTAACCGATGTTTGAGCAGTCGCGGCCTGCTGCGGCGATGTTACGCGACTGGAGAGGTTTGAGGCAGCTTCACTGACCTGGCTTTCCAAATTATCAAGAAAGTCGTTATACCGTTTCTGCTGCTCGCGCCGAGTTGATTCGCGAATTAGCTGAGAGCCGTAGACGTATGCATGCGGGGTGACCCCGCCTGCTCGCCTCAGCACTTGTCGCAACGTTTCTCCGGGCAAAACAGTGTACACGCCCGCCATAGCCACTTCACCCTCAATCCTTACCTGCGTTAACTGTTGCGAGCGTGGTACGGAGAAGTCGGCTTTGGAAAAGATGGTTACCACATCTCCTGGAAGAAGCTCGAAATCCTGTTTTTCATCATGAGACAGGATCACCTTTCCGAGATTGAATGGGATCGTGTGGGTCGTCAGGTTGGATTGATCGGTACGTTCGATCACGGCGTATTCCCAATTGATCTCGGGAACAGCTGGCTGAACGGTATACCGAGGAGTGAATCTTCGCACAGGGGGAACATTTCCCGGACTTGTCGCGGCCCCGAGAGACGCGTCGCCATGCGTATCCGGTTTCTCTTCTTCGAAACCGAATTGCGTCGCACTAATTTTGGATAGGCCAACGGCGGATTTTGAATTTGGTCTCGCGGGCCGGCTCTCGCCGTCTGAGCTGCCATCGGAGGTATCCTCCTCTTCAGTGTTTACTCCCGTGCCTCCGTTGGCAGGCGCTTCCGGACTGCCGAGTGCATTCCGTGCGCTCCAGTAATCTCGTGTCAGAAGCGATTCTTTGTCGGGGATCAGATCACTAATGCGCATGCCTTGCTTCCAGGCGAAGCGGCCCGGGTTCGCGATGTTTCCGCGCAGAGTAACCGCGTTCTCGAACCTGGGGACTATCGGCAGCAGGCGAATTACGTCGCCGTTCTGCAATTCCGTCCGAAGACCCTTTGCGCTCATCGGCACATGTAACACCTGGAGGGCAGAGCCTTCAGCCACACGTTCTATTAAGGCCTGGTCCATCGACGCCATCGGCGAAACACCCGAAGCCAGAACAAGCCCCTCTGCCAGCGTCGTTCCGGAAGCGATTTCGTATATGCCGGCGTGTCCTACGCTGCCCGCAATGGCAACGCGCGGGCCGGCAACTGGTATGAAGATCACGTCACCGGCACACAGTTGGGCATCTTGGGATTTATCACCGCTCACAAGAAGTTGATAAAGGTCGAAGTGCCGTACAGTGCGATCGCCTCTTCTAAGCTGTATATCTCGCATTGAGCCGCGCGAAGAGGGACCACCAGACGCAAAGATTGCATTTACCAACGTACTTAGCGAACTTACCGTGTAGCTTCCGGGCCGGCGTGCTTCTCCAACTACGAAAATCTGTATAGAGTGCAGGCGTGACAACGTGACGCTGACATCGAAGCCCTTATAGACGTGCAGCAGCCGCGATTTGATCATGGAGGCGGCTTGCGTATAGTTCATGCCTTCCACAGCTATAGGCCCGGCTTCAGGAACTACAATTTCTCCGGTTCGATCAACGAAGAGTAAACGTGAAAAGTTCACCTGGCCCCATACAGAGATTTGCAGGCCATCGCCGGGAGCGATTGTATAGTCCATCCCTACCTGCGCACGGTCAAGTGGAGCGAAAGTGGCGGGAACGTGTTCGAAGAGGCTCGCTCCGAAAATCGGGAGTAACTGGCCAATGGATGTCTGAACGTACTTCTGAAACTCTGTTGGAGGCTCCTTCTGGTTGTACAGTGGAGGCGCGGCCGCAGAGCGGTCCCCCATTTGATCGTATTGCTCGGACGGCCCATATGTATTCGAGGGTGTTGGGATTATGCCGGGAACAGTCGAGTAAGTGTCAAATCCGTTGAAAACGCCATTCGAACTAGCCGACCGCTGCCGAGCGTCTGGCGGCATGCAATCGCTTATCCCTTCGCTATACTCGCTCAACGTACAAGGGCGATAAATACCCATTCCTTCAACGGGGCCTTGGGAGGAGTATGTAGAGCGCGTTTGGTTCGACGGTGGAACAATCGGCGATTGCGCTTGCAGACCGGCAGCGAGATTTATCGACAGCAGACTGACAAGGATAGTTCTTGCGAGCACCGCGAAACCATTGTCAGCTTCCAACCCGGCGTTTTCTACCCTCGGCAGTAGCCGTTGGTGTGTTTTTACAACACTTTTACCATCTATGAGAATGTTGGATTCCGGTTGCATAACTTTATTCAGGCAGGGAGAGCAGGTACCTGATCAGATCGTCCTCATCTTTGCCGTTGAACCGATAAGGCGGCATCACCGAACCGGGAGACAGCTTTCGCGGAGCGATGAAGTGAGCCCGAATCCAGGTATCACTGCGACGATCGCGCACGCCGTTCAGAGAAGGTCCGGAAGCCCCGCCGATCCCGTTCACCTTGTGACAACTGGCGCACGCGCTCGAGACGAACGTTTGGGCTCCGTTGATAACCTGCGGAGGCAAACTGGGTAGCGTTGTTAGGAATTGCGGCTTTATCGTGGCAACGAACACAACCAGCGCATTCCGCTGCGGAATGGTCAAAGTTGAGGCCCCAGTTCCGCTCGATCCAGGCAGCGATCGATCACTGAAATGTTGGTGAAGCCAATCTCTCGGCTGCTGAAGGGCGGCTAGTCCCAACGTTGGCCCCGGCTTCGGTGGCCCGAGGATCAGGTCGTGACATGAATCGCAATGGCGCGATGTGAAATATCCGTATCCAGCAATAACTTCCGGTGGAATTTGACTCCACTGCTCAGCCGGTCTGGGCTTCGGAAGCTCAGCTTTCGATGGACGGTCGCTGAAAGCCGCTGCAACCGTCAGCGCCGACCAGCCTAGAAAAACCAGGGCAACCACACACGTAGACCGGATACGGCTCCGCAGAATCCCAGATTCAATTCGATTGAGAAAGGGAAGAAGAACAAGGGTGAGAAGGGCCAACGATGGGAGCACCACCGTGCCGATCAGTTCTAATCGGCCCGGGAACACCTTCAACAATTGGAACAGGAAGAGGAAGTACCATTCCGGCCGAGGTACATATGACGTGTCATTTGCATTAGCCATAGCTTGCAGCGGGACGTCCCAGAAACACGCTGCCAAGAACAGGCATGTAAATGCGACGAACACGGCACAGAAATCCCTGAACAACTGTCTTGGGTAAAACGTTTGGTTCCCATTTGTTCTCTGCACTCCCGGTGTGATGCCATGGCGTCTGACCAGGTACACATGGAGAGAAATCAAGGAAGCGGTTAAAACCGGCAACACAAGCGTATGAAGAGCATAGAATCGCGCAAAAGTGACTGCGCCAACTCCGGTTTTGGCTCCAGCCAGCGAAGTAAGAAGCGGCCCCGCAACCGGAACACCCGCGGCGATGTTGGTGGTGACTACAGTTGCCCAATACGCCTTGTTATCCCAAGGCAGCAGATAACCGGTCAGTCCAAAGGCAAATGTAAGCAGGAGTAACAGTAAACCAGCCAGCCATGTAACTTCACGCGGTTTCCTGAAAGCGCCAAAGATAAAGACTTGGGCCATGTGTATGAAAACCACAATCACAATCAGGCTGGATCCCCAATGGTGAAGCCCGTGCATCAAGCGTCCGCCAGCTACTTGGTGGACGATATACGTCAGGCTTGTGTACGCCTCGGCCGCGGTTGGTGCGTAGTTCAGTGCGAGCAGAATGCCTGTAAGAGCCTGAATCGAGAAGACGAAAAGCGCGACGCTTCCGAACACGTGCGGCCACCCGGCCGACACCGGAATCTCTTCGAACAAAAAATGCCTCAGGCCACGCTGCCAGCCCGTCCGATCTTCGAACCACGCCGCTGCTCTTGCTAGGCGCTCATTCATCGCCCTAGGCGCCTTCAGACGTGGTCACCGAACCTAACCATAACCGGTTACCTTCCACCTTCGTCTCGAATCTGTCGAGGGCCCTATTGGCCGGACCAGTGATGACATCCCCCTGGAGACTGAACACGGAGCCGTGGCATGGGCAGACAAAGGCCCTCTTATCCTGCCGCCAGCCATAGGCACACCCAAGATGAGTGCAGACAGGCACAAACGCAGTAACCTTTTGCTTGTCATCTATGACCACCCATGCCGAAGATTCCTGAGCACGAACCGTCCATCCATCAACGACGGCTTTGTCAAATCGAATCTGATGCGGCTTGCCCCGCTGCAATCCCGAGATATCACCCGCATCTGACCACCCGCTCGCCGGCACCTTTTGTTTCCCAAACAGATAATTGCCGACGCAGGCTGTGATCGTGCCTCCGATCAACAAAGGGATGCCGTAGATTGCTCGTTTCATCAGATCGCGACGATCGAGTTTGTCGGTGTGAGTCTCTGTAGTTCGCATGGGTGGCAACTTGCTGTCCCGATGCTAAAACGGTTGAAGAATGGAGCTGTCGAGGTATTGTAAAAACCGAGTAACTTCAGAGCTCTGGCGTGGTATAAGGCTTGTTGGACGATTCTTTACAACTTCTTCACAACTTACTGAAGGGCCTCTGTCAAACTGCCTGTGATTGGGCTCGTTGTTGTCAGGCCTCCGCCATTCCGTTCGTCCACTGGTGACGATTGTCTTGGCGAGTTCCTTATTTGCCTCCGACCGAAACTCTGAACGGAAGTTGAGCGGGCCCGTATATGTTCCACTCGATAGCTGGGTTTACCCTGCCTTCAGGCGATTGGCTGCTATGGGTTACGCGCCCGATGAAGAGGGTCTGGCCGCGCCCTGGACGCGTTCCGAGTGTGTTGCGCTTCTCGATGAAGCTGAGGATATCGCGTCCCGGCATAGCACAAAAGTTTTGGAGGGGCTCAGGAATAACGAAGCGGTGTCACTCATCAGATCGCTGAAACGTGAGTTTTCCGACGATTCAGAATTTTCGGAACAGGCGCGCATCGAATCGATCTATTCCCGCATTTCGCAAATCTCCGGAGCGCCGCTTCGGGATAGTTTCCATTTCGGGCAGACGTTTAGTAACGACTTCGGCCGTCCTTATGAGGCTGGAACGAATGCAGTGGCCGGGTTTTCCGCGTTCGCTAACTCATCCATCTTTTCAGGTTATTTTCGAGGCGAGTACCAGGAAGCGGCTGGACGCGGACCGTACCCGCAAAATGTCCAGTTCCTGCTTGGGTTTGAAGACGGAGTACCGCCGAGGTCAGGAGCGATCGCATCTACGCGGAAGTTTACGACTCTAGAGGCTTACGTCGGCGCGCGCCTGGGCATTTTCGATCTCACGTTCGGAAAACAGAGTCTCTGGTGGGGACCGGGACAGCAAAGTGCGTTCAGCTTCACGGACAACGCCGAACCGTTCTATATGATGAGGATCGCTCAGGAGAGGCCGTTTGTCCTGCCCGGCCCTTTGCGACTTTTCGGTCATATCCGGACGCAGTTTCTGGTCGGCAAATTATCAGGACATCAGTACCCGCCGCATCCCTGGATCAACGCGAACAAGATCACGTTCCAGCTGACCAAGAACCTCGAGATCGGATTCGAACGAAGCGCGATCTTTGCCGGCGAGGGACATCCGCTGACTGCGGGCAGCTTTTTGAACAGCCTCTTCAGCACGTCGAGCACCGGCGGCACCGCATTCGCATCCCGTTCTGATCCGGGCGATCGGCGCAGCGGCTTCGACTTCCAGTGGAGAGTCCCCGGCCTAGCGCGTTTTGTAACCATATACTCCGATTCTTTCGCAGATGACGAGCCGAATCCTTTAGCGAGCCCGCATCGGTCGGCCTGGGGCCCAGGCATTTACCTGACGCAGATTCCGCCGATTCGGAGGATGGATCTACGATTTGAGACATATTCCACCTGGTTGTATCGCGGAGATGAGGGCGGCCAGTTCTTCTACTGGAACAACCAGTATCGAGATGGCTACACGAATAACGGTTACATTCTCGGCAGTTCCGTTGGGCGCGATGCGCGAGCATACATAGCATCATCCAATTATTGGTGGTCAGCTCAGAACAAACTCGGGGTCACGTTTCGACAGACCAAGACTGGCAGTGAGTTCCTGCCGGGGGGCGGTACGCAAACGGATGTGGCGGTAAACGGCCGTTTCCAAGTTCGGCCTGATCTCAGCACCGAGGCCACCGTGCAGTTTGAGCGATACTTCATTCCCGTGCTCGGTCGCCCGGAGACGAACGTCTCATTTGGACTCCAGATCATGTTCAGTCCTCGGGATCTGGGCTTCAAAAGGTAAGTGGCTCGCGTTACAACTAAGGCTCAGCTACAGCCGCCCCATCTCATCAGGCTAACTTCGCTCGCTCGAAGCTAACCAGCATCTGGCGATTCGACGATTTACATCTTGTTGTCCTCACTTTTACAGCTGAACTGAGTCCTCAGCGAGTATCTCTCGTCGAAGGATTACGCAGGTTTTTTAGAGTGCTCCGGAGCCTCGATTGAACACGAGCGATGAAAGAGAGGATTTGTTTTTATGAAACTGAGCTGGACGATCAAGGCCGCGGTCTTTGCCGCCGCAACGTTCTGCTTCGCGATGAGTGCGTCATCGGAACCCGTTAGTTTCGATCTACCCGTTCAGGCACATTGGGGCATGAGCACTCTTCCGCCGGGCCATTACACTCTGGAAGTAGACCCGGCAACATCGTGGCCTCAGACAATATCGGTCATTCACGAGGGGCAAAAGCGATGGGTGTCGCCTCTGGTCCAGCAGGCGCAAGAAGACTCCAACCGGAGCTACCTCGTGCTTGTGCCGGTGGGAGGAACGTACTTCGTGCGTGAGTACAATTCCGGACCGACCGGAAAACGATATACGTTCGGCGTGCCCAAGACGGCGCCGAAAGCTCAGACTGCCAGTGCAACGACTTCAGTTCCTGTCACTCGCGGCTACTAGAGGACGGACGTGTAAACCCTAGACGGCGGTTACTGTTGACCAGGAGTTTCGGTGGATTCGCGTCTCCGTTCGGGCACTGCGGATTTGCCGGAATCCAGGTCGTTCCAATTGAGAATCGCGTTAAACGCAAGGAAGAATGTACCTTGTGTCTGCCATCGCCAGAAAGGTCGCAGCGCGAACATGACAATGTGTCCCTGACCGAGAGTCGCGTCAAGGATGAGCGGTTTGTTCGAGAGCGCCTGGCCGCCCGAGAGCATGCCGGAGAGGAGCATGTCGTTCGCATTCGCCGGAAACTGCATGATCACTCGAGGCCGGACCTCGTTGCCGCCCATTCCCATCTGTCGCATCATCTGTCTCATGCTCTCGGCTTCATCGATTTGCGGCGAGCGCTTCGCTTCAGTAGAAGCCGTCCCTTCATCTGTTTGCCAGGGTGAGATATGAACGGGCATCGCATTCGGAGTGATATTTTGACCGAAGGTCACCGCGTTCCGTCCACCCGCGCCACCGAAGCCGCCGGCTCCGAATGCGGACGCCGTTCCAAAAACCGGATCTTGATTGAAGTAAATAGGTACTTCTTTCCCGTCATAGCCATACGTGATGGGACTCTTGCGATCCGTGAACACACCCCGAAGAATCGTTCCTCGCGCAGCCAGGCTGTCAGGATGTTCCACGCTGACTCGGGAGGCGAGTCCGTAATCGGCCATAAGAGCAGCCGTGGAGCCTTCGGTAATTAGCGTGCCGCCATGCTGCACGAACTTCGCGAGTTCACCGAGCCCTTCGAGGCCCATACCTCCCCGGATGTCATCGCTCTGGTCATTGCCGCCCAGATTAGGCGTGAGATCTGTTTTCTTGTACGGAACCGGATCCTTTCCGATTTTAGCCAACCCGTTCACCTGAGACTGTGATGTGCCGCCAACATGCGGAAATATGATCACATCGTATTTGTCTCGCAAGCTACCTTCTCTGAGTTTCTGGTCGGCAAAGTAGGTGTAGGGCACGCCATAGTAGTCGAGTGCCGCGCGCACCCACCCTTCATCCTGGGTGCGTGTCCAGGAATGAACATATCCGATCCGAGGAATGTCCATTTCGTGCATCTTCACTTCAGGTGTTGAGTTAAGTGCAACCGCCGACAGCCCGAGCTGACGGATGGAAGGCTCGAGCGTAGCGCGGTCGGCGTTCGGGATCACGAAAGCACCCGCGCGGAACTTGTGGCCGTTCATCTCGAAGTCATCTTCGGCCGCCATCATCTTGACACTCGCGTTACGAAAGCGGAAGGCCATGAGGCTGTTGTCTGTTGTGTGATCGATAACGAGCACGCTTCCCTGGCCATCAATGGCGCCCGGGACCTTCGCATCCGCTGTCAGTAGATTCATCGGCGAACTCAGGATGGCTTTGTCGGCGATCGGAATCAGTTTGACATTCCTCATGAATTGCATCGTCCATCCCGTGTCATCGTACGGGCGGGGATTCGCGACCGGATAGTTCTGGATGCTGAAATACATGTCGGCAAGCTCGCGATACGGTTGGTCTGCGCGAATGATGTAGTCACCTGCGTTCACTTGGACAGCGCCCGCCTTCAACGAAGCGTTTGCCGTCTGGACCTCAAGCCCCTGGCGGCGCAACGCATTTACCATATCGGCCGCATCAATACGGCGCCTCTGGCCTGCTGGTATCAACCAGGCATAAGTCGGTCCGTTCTTTCCTTTTTCGATTGAGCGGCGCGTTTTCTCCCAATAGTTCTCCAGATACAGATCTTTGTTCCTGGCTACCTGGTTCAGCGCAAACAGCAGAGCGGATTCCTGGATATTCGTGTTATTGCGTGGTCCCCAGGCGATTGTCGCAAGCGGCGGATTGGGACGGTACCATTCACGGCTCGTAGTAGTGGCCGGTAGCCGCAGATTTTTGTTCACGTCCGGGCCATAGCTCTGCACTTCATAGAACCGTCCGAAGGAGTTATGTGTGACCGCAATCCAAAACAGGTAATTCGGTACCCATCCGTCGTAGAATCCGTATGTCCAGACGCCGGGTACACCTCGTTTAGCCATCTCCATGATTTCAGTTTCCGCGAGCAGCCACCACTCGTTCACCTGGATAGGATCGAGCGAATCGTTATACGGGCCTGTACCGGTTGACACATATAGATAAGACTGGGCTTCATGCAGGTCGTGGAGAATGGTCGGATGCCATTCGAGCAGTGTTCGAGTTATGTTCTGAGTTAGCTTCAGATACTGTCCCATGCCGTCGCGGTTATTATCGTGCTGGACATACTTGCCCCAGTACATGAGCGGGGGCCGCTGCTTCCCTGTTTTCTTGCCGTAGTAGTACGTGTCCACTTCCTTTTCACGCCCATCCACTTCGACCACAGGGGTGATAAAGACGATCGTGTTGTTGCGAATGGCATTGATGAATGGCGTTTCCTCCACGATCAGCCGGTAGGCAAGTTCGATCAACATCTCAGGGCCGCCCGTTTCCGGAGAGTGGATTCCGCTCGTCAACCAGTAAATAGGCTTTGCCGTCTTGATAATCTTTTGCGCCTGTTCTTCGGGTGTCTTTCGAGGATCTCCCAATGACGCAAGCATGTCCTTGTACTTGTCGAGGTCCCGAATGGTCCGCTCATCCGCGATGGCCAGCAACACCTGGTCACGACCTTCTTCCGTTTGGCCGATTTTCCAGAACTTGGCTCGGGGCGATGCTTGGGCTAGAGCTTCGTAGTAACGATAAATGTCCTTTGCATACGTCAGCTCACCGGGAGTTCCGGGTATCCGTCCGAAGAATTTTAGCGGCGTCCGCACCTTCGCCGAAGCGGGGAGATGATCAACCAGCTCAGTTGTGATGCGCGGATCTTCCAGGTATTGCTTGATCAGGTTCGTATAAACTTCATCGTTTTTCTGGGACGATCCGTTCGTAGCGTCAGCAGCGATCAGCGTGCCGGCTATCGCAATGGTCATCAAAAAAAAGGAAGCGCAGGTTCTGAGGCGAGCGAGGGACGGAGTGTGGACCATGTTCTCTCGTTAACAGCCTCAAATTATACAGTGTGTGCCCCTGATCTCTTTCATTCAGGCCGCCAATCTGCCGTCACTTCTACGGGGCTGAGGGCGAGCGAGATTCCAGCTTGACTTTAGCGTCCAACGAGGAGAGGGCAGGTCCGATGGCTAACAAACAGGAGCTGATTCGATTTCTCGACCAGCATGTCTTTGATCCGATTCTGAAAGCATCGCCTGAGCGGTTCGATGACGCGGATCGGAAGCGAACGGAGGACGTACAAGCGAGGACGAGATCGGAAAAAGATCGCTTTCACAACTATTCCAGTGCGGAAGACGTCGTGAACAACTTCAAGTCGGATCTTCATTCGGCGGCCGCGAGGCGCGTGAACGACGAACTCAAAAAATTGAAACTGCCGACTTTACCTTCCGTTCGCGATCAGTTTCTTGAAATCGCGGAGAATAATGCCGAGCAACACAGATAATCCCGCCCCGCCCATACCTCGCGCGCAAATTCATCAGCCGGCTTCGGAGTCAAAGTCACAATCCCGACCGGGCTATCGAGTGGCCATCTTCCTCACTTGGCTTGCCGGATTGGTAGATGCAGTCGGATACTTGGCGTACGCGAAAATCTACACCGCGAATATGAGTGGGAACAGCGTCGCTCTGGGTATCAACCTGACACAGCTCCGGCCAACTGAGATCCTGTTGCGAAGCTGGCCCATCCTTCTATACGTCCTCGGGTTGCTTACGGGCCGGCTGGCAATTGAAATCGGAGCGCGGCAGAAGGCGCCGAGGATTGCCTCGGTTGCATTCGGATTCGAAGCGCTTTTGCTGGGTGCGGCCGCATGGACGGGAGGAGGAAATCCAAACCCGGCCGAAGTGAACAAAATCCTTCTCGGGATCGCCCTTTTGGCGCTGGCCATGGGAATCCAGAACGCCGCACTCACTCGCTTCAGCTCGCTCACCCTGCACACTGGATTTGTCACCGGCACTCTCGTCAAGTTCGCGGAGCAGTTTGTGCGCTATTGCGCAAAGGTGTACGACGATCTGAGCCAACAGGGCAGCCCGGCCCGGATCCTCGCCCGTTCAGTACACGAAAGATCCTTTCGCATTAGCGTGCTTCTTGCGCTTACATGGGTTGCTTACGTATTGGGAGCTATCGTGGGCGCGTATGGCTCGTCGCGCATACACCTTCGAACACTACTCATCGCGATCGCCGGCCTTGTGTTGCTCATTCTGCTGGACCAACGGGCGCCCCTGGCCATTCAGGAAGAAAAGCTACAGGAGCAAAGCTAGGGCTTACTCATATCGAAGTGAACCTACGGGATCGATACGCATGGCTCTTCTCGCCGGGAGATAACCGGCAAGAACCGCGACAGATGCGATCGTAAGTATCGCAATGACGACCGAAAAGGGGTCGCTTGGTTGAATTCCGTAAAGCTGAGAACGAACAGACTGACTTAGCAGCCACGCCACTGGAAGCGCGAGAGCGACGCCGACCGTCAGCATCGATAATACGTCCTTCATCACGAGCCAAAGCACGTCCCTTTGCTCGGCGCCAATCGCCATCCGAATGCCGATCTCGCGCGTCCGTCGCGCAACGGCATAGGCCATGACTCCGTACAATCCTATCGAGGCGAGTACGGTGGCCAGAATCCCGAAGCCTGAAGAGAGAGATGCTACCAAGCGTTCCGTAACGAGCGAGTTCTCCATCTGCCTTTCGAGTGTGATCATCTCGAAAACAGGTAGATTCGGATCGAGATCGTGCACCTGTTTTCTGATGGTCGAAAACATCTGGTTGGGGTGCTCGGCTGTTCGGACGTACCCCGTAACCCCGACGGCAAAATTCATTTGTTGATAGGGACGAAATACCTCAGTGGGTATATCGTCGCGCATGCTTTCATACTTGGTGTTACGCGCGACACCGATCACCGTTATGTCAGTTTTGGTTCCCGGATCGATCCCCATTCCGATTTTGTGACCGACAGCATTTACGGTTCCGAAATACTTCTTCGCGAACGCCTCGTTTACGATGCAGACCTGTGGCGCGGACGATCCCGCATCGCTGCGGCGGAAATCGCGACCGGCTAACAACGAAATTTGCAGAGTTTTGAAATAGTTTGGAGAAACGAAATTCATGTGCGGGTCAGGCAGCTCGCCAGTTTTCGGCGAATAAGAGTCGATCGTGACCCACTGGTCCCATTCGTCTCCCTCCATTACGGGAACAACGGCGAGACTGGCGGACTCTACACCGGGTATCACATCCAGCCGGTCATTCAGTTGCTGATACAGAAGCCTGGTTCGCTCGGCCGAATAGCCACTCAAAGTTGCGTTCACTTTGAAAGCCAGCAGATTGCTGGTCTTGAAGCCCGGATCGAGATCCTTCAGCTTTACAAGACTTCGAATGAAAAGCCCCGCTCCGATCAATAGCAGCAGAGACAAAGCGATCTGCCCTACAACGAGCAATTTCCGAAGGCGTGCGGAGGTGCCGCCGGCCACCGCATTGGCTTGATCCTTCAAAGTGCCTGCAACATCTGGTCGCGTCGATTGCAGCGCCGGGACAAGTCCGAAAGCCACACCGGTCAACACCGAGGCCAGGATGTTGAATCCCAGAATGCGCCAATCCGGAACTGACGAGATATTGAGCGGTGTCGAACTCGGAGGCAGGTAGCTGATCAATAACTTGTCCATCCACATGGCGAGACCCAGCCCCGCCGCGCCGCCGGCGACAGACAGCATCAGACTCTCCACAAGCAATTGCCGGATAATTCGCGAGCGCCCAGAGCCGAGCGCAAGCCGGACGGCGATTTCTTTCTGTCTCGAAGTTGCCCGGGCAATCAGAAGGTTGGCGACGTTGGCGCAGGCAATCAGCAGAACCAGCGCCACAGTCGACATCAGTACGAGCAGCGGTTTTGAGAACTGCCTTCGCAGCTGCGAGCGCCCCTTCCCGGCCGGCAAAACGTCCATCGACATCTGTAGAAAGGCGTGCTTCATATACGGGGACGCCTTCGCAAATGCCTTTTCCTCTACCTCCATGTTCAAGATCTGATGGAAGATCGGCTGCAAACTGGCCTTAGCTTCTTTCAGAGTCACTCCGGACTTCATGCGTCCGAATGCGGTAACCCAGCGGCTCCGGCGGTCGTTGAGATTGTAATAGCGCCAGATCTTATTGCCCATCATCATCGGAACCCGAATCTGTGGTGCGTAGCCCGGATCAGTACCCGAAAATTCAGCTTGGCTCACACCGACAACCGTGTACGGATAGCCGTTGATCATGAGCTTCTGGCCGATGACACCCGGGTCCGCCGCGAAACGGCTCGCCCAAAAGCCGTAACTCAGAACTGCGACCGGCTCAGAATCCTGATACAGGTCGTCGCTGGACGTGAAGAGGCGGCCTATTGCGGCATGAACTCCAAGCACCGGGAAGTAATTCCCCGACACCAACTCTCCCGCAACACGTTCCGTACGCCCGCGGAAGCTCAAACACATCTCGGATTCGCGAATACAGAACATGCCGCTGAAAACTGAATTGCGACCGCGAAAATCCTGATACATCGGATAGGAAATCCGGTTCCAACCCATGTTGTTCCCGTAATGCCGCCCCACCGCGCTGAGCAGGACCAGTTCTGCCGGTTGCTTCACTGGCAACATCCGGATGAGCACCTGGTCAGTCAACGAGAAGATCGCCGTGTTTGCGCCAATGCCGAACGCAAGCGACGCGATTGCGACAGTCACAAACAGGGGTGACTTCGAAAAGGTCCGGAGCGCGAACGTAACATCCTGAACCAGATTCATGGAACCTCCTCCGGGGCTATTTCTCGAGCTGTAGAAACCGGGAACCTTTATTTCCGCTTGCGAATGAAAATCTGACCATTGAAAGTGGTCAGCTGCAAGTCCGGGCCCCCGCCGTTGATCGTTCCGCGCAGTGTTCGATCGAAGCGCAGATGATACTTTCCGTTCGGGAGCTGTCCCGTTGCATTCTCGTCGACGTGGGTTCCGGGATCGAGCTTCACGTCGAAATCGCTGTAGATCGCCCCGTTATCCGATTTCATACGGACATTGGCGCGCACATTGTCGGGCAACGTTATATCGATGTTGCCGTTCAGAGTGCTTAAGGAACTAGGCTTCGATGAGTCAAGCCGATCGACAGTTGCACTCACAGCCCCGTTCAGCGAATGCGCGACAACTGACCCGGAAACATCCTTCAAACTGATCCTGCCGTTAAGGTCCTCCGCATCGATTTCACCGTCTACCTGCTCTACCTCGATCTCTCCGTTCGCAACGGATTTCAATTCGAGTGATGATTTCCTGGGTACGGTGATCGTCAGGTTTCCCGGATGCGTCCAGGAGCCGGTCCTGATGATCACTAGGTTGTTGTCTTCCGTAATATCAAGCCCTGCGTTGCCAGGCATGTCCAGCCGTTTCATGCCGTCAACACTGGCGGGAAGCGTCTCTCGACGGTTCCGGCGCACGCGAGCTGTCGGGTCTTCCGATCCCCCGTGCGTCTCCACCACAACGTTCTTGATATCGGCGCCACGAACGATGATTCCACCCATTAGTAAGTGGACGCGGATTCTTGCCGGCCGCGATGGATCGTGCAACGGCACTGTCACCTTGTCCGCGTCTTGCGCGAACAGCGCGCCTGCAGCGATCAGCAATAAGACTGATAGTTTGTTCATGGTTATTCTCCTTACCGCTCCCGGTGCATGCGAATGGTGCCGTTTAGCGTGTCAAAACTTAGCTCGGGACCACCGTTCCCAACTCGCCCGCGCATAGTGCCCCGGCTGCGGTACACAAACTTGGCTCCCTCCACACTGGCCTCGCCAGTTGTGGGAAGAGGGAGCACATCGAAATCGGTATAAACTCCTCCGTTGAAAGTCTTGAAGCGCAGATTCGCCGATAGGTCCGGTTGAAGGTAGATATCTAGCGCGCCGTTGATACTCTTGAAGCTGGTATCGCGGACCGGATTTTTGGCGAAATGTGCCGAGACCGGACCGTTGATCGTGTTCACTTCGCCCGAGCCGGAAACACCACTCAACGCGATCCCGCCGTTGATGTCCTTCACTTCAAAGTCGCCATCAGTGTTACTCAGGCGGACGTCGCCACCGTTCACTGTCGAAATCACGGCCCTCGCCGAGCGAGGCACTTGAACATCGATGTCGAAGGCAACTTCGTAAAAGTGTCGATGATCTCCCTGGCAGCCGCGGCCCTCGCCATTGCAACGCCAGGGCGCGTCGTAGTAGATCGAGACCGCGCCGGGTTTTTCCGTCATGTCGAGTTTCACATCCTGCTTTGCTTCCTGCAGGTCACTGTCGGTTTCGGCTCTGATCGTCTGGTGAGCGACCACATGAACCTGCGAGCCGTTTGTGCCCGTCACGTGTACATAGCCATCCACGTTGTCCACAATGACCCGCATCGGAGCGCCCGAGAGATTCAGGGTTTTCTCGATTGTTTCCTCTTCGCGAACTGTCCACCGTTCGTGAGACGGGTACGCAAAGCACAGTACTGCCGTCCCCGTTGCCAGCAGCAACAGGCCTGCCAAACACTTCATCTGGAATCTCCTATTGGTAACTGAGCTTTTCCAAGCCCCACTGCGCGCGCTGTCTCACAGCAGCATTTACTTCCGAATCGTGAGTTAGCTTTCGTAGCTCGTTCTTTACGTCACGGTCTCGCATCCGCACCATCGCGTCGATCAGGGCAATTTGCACCAGGGGTGAGTCCTGCGTCGACATAGATTCGACAAGCCCTTTGCGAACAGAGTTGTCATCGGCGAATTTCTCTAACGCGTCGAGTGAAGCGAGTCGCACGTTGACATTCGGGTCACTGTTCAACGTATTTAGCAAAGCGGAGAGAAGTTCACCATCTGGGCGCTCCACGCGGTTGCTCCACTCCACGCCCTGGAGGCGCGAAGTCGCAGATTGTCTCTCGAGCAGCGACAGCGCGACCGTCTGGCGCAGGCTTTGAACCTGCGTTTGCAGTTGCTCCACCTCGCCTGACGGCTTTTGACGCTCCGGCTGCAGATGGCCAACCAGTAAACCGGCTGAAAACAAGATCAAGGCTGCGGCAACCTGTTGAAATACATTGAACTTCCAACGTGACCGCCTCTCACCGGCAACATCTGTACCGTTCCTTACAACCGCGTTCAGCCGCTGGTAGAATCGAGCCCGCATCGCCGCACTCGGCTGTTCTTCCGGAACGAGTCCCAAGCCTTCCCAGATGGAGCGCAGTTCTTCGACCTCGATTCGAAAATCTGCGTTGGCATTCAACTCGGCTTCAAATGTGGCCAGTTCATCCGGCGTCAGTTCCCCGGAAAGAAACTGCGGAATTAGATGTCGAATCTCCTCAGGCGTCATACAACCTCTCCCCGCGAAGTTCACAGAATCGTTCACGAAGCTCTCTCAAAGCGCGGTAGGCACGAACTCGAACCGTTCCGGCTTCGCACTTCAGGATGCGGGCGATCTCCTCGTACCGGAGATTATGGAAGCGGTTCAACAGTAGAACCTCCCGTTTGTCTTCAGGCAGCTTATTCAGCGCCCTCTGAAGATCGGCGGCGTCCTGTTTTCGCGACATGAGTTCCTCAGGCATCGCCTCCGTGCTCCTCACCTCGTTCAAGTCCACACTCGTTACCTCCGACTTGCGCTTCCGCAGCGAGTCGAAGTATGCATTACGGGCCATGCCATACAGCCAGACCGAAAACGAAAGGTTCGGGTCGTAGGTCCTGGCATACTTGAGAACTCGAAAAAAGACGTCCTGCACAAGATCTTCACTCAACTGACGGTCTCGCGTCAGATGAAACAGATAGCGAAATAGCGGCCCGTTATAACGCTCAAACAAAATAGCCAGTTGCGCACTGTCACCGGCCTGAACCAGCACCATCACAGAGCTGTCATTCTGGGTCTCCACTCAGCCTCACCCGTAATTACTGGATCCCTCTCGATTTGTTACACCATAACCTGATTTTTCAAAAACTTGGCTGGCCGTCGGGTTAGCATGAAGTCATGGCCTCCGAGACCCGTCCGGCCGATTCCCGGTGAACGTCTGGCGCTGGGCGGTCCTGTTGTGGATCGGTGTCATATTCTTCTCATCGACCTCCCTGGCCGGCGAATGGGCAGAGGGGGGATTCGATTTCTTTTCGGATTTCTTCCCGAGCGTCGATCGCAGCTCGCCATCATACGGCGTTGCGCATTTGGCCGCTGACAAGGGCCTGCACATCACTTTGTTCTGTGTGCTCGCCCTCCTGCTCTGGATGGCTTTGGCCCCTTCGCCGAGAAAACGTCTGCTCATTCTCGCCATCGGCGCTGTCGTTGGGATCTGTAGCGAGCTGCTGCAGATCTTTTTCCCTGACAGGGATCCCGCCATCCGGGACGTCATGATCAACATCAGCGGCACTGCAATCGGGCTGCTGCTGGCGCAAGCCATCTCACGCATTCGCAAGCGGACGGGACGTCAGGAATACGCAGCTTCCCGGAATTAGCGGAATCTCCTACAGTCCCGAGCCAGTTTCCGGTTTAAAAAGCCGAGGTACTTGCATCTAAGACGAGAGTGCCGGAAAATCAAACCGAACCGTGGCGTTCCAGCGTAAACCCTTGGCTGATCGCCGTCGCAGTTATTCTTCCTGCCTTCATGGAAGTGATCGACACCTCGATTGCCTCCGTGTGCATTCCCTACATTGCCGGCAGCCTTTCAGCCTCGAACGATGAAGCCACGTGGGTGCTCACGTTCTATTTGCTCTCGAACGCGGTCGTTCTGCCTGCCAGCGCCTGGTTTTCGCTGCGCTTCGGACGCAAGCGCTTCCTTGTGGCCTCCATTATCATCTTCACCATCGCTTCTTTCTTCTGCGGCGCCGCGACCAGCCTGCTGGCCATCCTCATCGCCCGTCTGATTCAAGGCGCGGGCGGAGGCGCTCTGCAACCGCTGTCACAGGCCATCCTCACAGAGAGCTTCCCACCAGAGCAGAGAGGCATGGCTCAGGCCATCTTCGGCCTCGGGGTTGTAGTCGCGCCGATTCTGGGCCCCACGCTGGGCGGCTGGTTGACCGATAGCTTCAGCTGGCGATGGGCGTTCTACATCAACATTCCCGTGGGCGCGCTAGCGTTGTTTCTCATCGCCCGATTTGTAGAGGATCCGCCGTATATCAAAAAAGCGAACGCGGGCAGACTGGATACGATTGGCTTCGGGCTGCTCGCTATCTGGCTCGGCGCCATGCAGATCATTCTCGATCGCGGCCAGGAAGACGACTGGTTCGGCGCAATTTGGATCCGCTGGGCGTTTGGAATCATGGTGGTCTGTTTTGTCGCCTTCGTGGTCACTCAGCTCCAATCGAAAAAACCGCTCGTCGACCTCACGATTTTCAAGTACCGGAATTTTACGATCGGCTGCTTGCTGATCTTCCTCTTCGGCGCATGCGTGTACGGCGCCGTCACTATCCTGCCGCTCTTTTTCCAGAACATCATGGACTACTCGGCAACTTGGGCCGGTATCGCGGTATCACCTCGAGGCATCGGTGCGGTCCTCATGATGCCGATCGTGGGCTTGCTCGTGTCGAGGATTGATCCGCGCATTCTGATCTCGACTGGGTTCCTCGTCTTCGGAATCTGTAGCGTGACCTGGGGACGCTTGACTACGGATATCTCCCCATGGTCGCTCACTTTGCCGATTGTCATCAGCGGGGCTTCACTGGGCTTAGTCTTTGTGCCGCTCGCTACAGTTTCCCTCGGTGGACTCCCACCGGCCAGCATCGGCAACGGCAGCGGGCTTTTTAACCTCATGCGCAACGTGGGCGGCAGCGTGGGGATCTCCATCATCAACACCATACTTGCGCGTCACGAGCAACTCCACCGCAGTGAGATGGTTCGCAACTTGGCGGAGTCTTCGGTTAACTTCCAGAACCAGCTCGCTCAACATCAACAATTCCTCGCACCCGTGTATGGCGCCGCAAATTCCCTGGTGCGATCGTACGGAATGATTCAGAACACGCTGACACAACAAGCTCAGGTATGGTCTTACGTAGACGATTTTCGCTATATGGCGATAGCGGCGATCGCCTGCGCACCCATTGTATGGGCGATGAAACGAGTAAGAGCGAGAGGGCCCGTGGCCGCGCACTGACACCTGCACAAGCACTCGATTTATCTGTGAACGATTGAATGTGGCCGACTAGTTAGGAGATAGACGCTTCGAGGCAGTGTAGACTCTGGGCTGATCGACGCAAGAGCGCGAGTTGACGAGTCGTACACTCCGATTCCGCTAAACCGGTTACGTTCTTGCCAAAGTGAGGGCTGAAGATGAACGATCAACAAAAGAATGAGCAGTATCCTGGAGTGCGAGATCAAGAGATCCGTACGGCACTGGATCAGCATTGGACGGCGTCCGATGCCAACGATCTTGAAACGGAGCATCGCATCTATCATGAGGACGCGGTGCTGGAATACCCGCAGTCAGGCGAGCGAACCCGCGGTCGGCGCAACATTCAGAACCAACGCGCTAGTCAGCCGAGCAAAAAGCGGTTTGCTATCCGACGAATCATTGGCGGCGGTGATCTTTGGATTACCGAATTCATCCTGACATATGACGGCAAGCCGTCCTACACCGTGAGCATCATGGAGTTCACGGACGACAAGGTTTCGCGTGAAACACAGTACTTTGCGGATCCATTCCTGGCGCCCGCATGGCGCGCTGAATGGGTCGAACGGATGGACACATAATCTCGAGCCGCGAAGTCGTGATTAACGCAATCACCGGAGAAATCAAGCTGTAGGATATCGGCTATCGTTACAGGCACATCCTCGATGGAGGGATAAGAGGTGGATTGGAAACGGGTGGTCCAGTTTGCGCTACTGGGTAGCAGTGATTTTGACCAATATGCCGTCTTGCTGGTACGCGTTTCGCTCGGACTGTTCTTCGCCATCTCCGGGGCAAACAAACTGTTTGTTGCGGCCAGCACGCAAACTATGTACGAAACGCTCGTTGAGGCTAAAGCCCCGTTTCCCCACCTGATGACTTACTTCGTGTCGGCTGTCGAGTTCGTTGGTGGATCCTTGCTGATCCTGGGCTTTCTTTCGAGCTTGGTCTCGGTGGCTTTATTGGTCGATATACTTGTCGCCATCCTGACCGCCAAGCTTTCCGCCATGCGTAAAGGGCTTTCGTTTCTTAACTGGCTCGACGATTTCCTCTACCTTCCGGAAGTCCTGTACGTGCTGTTCTTTATCTGGCTCATCTGCTCTGGTCCGGGAAAGTTCAGTATCGATTACTGGCTCTCCGGCAAGTTACGGAGGTGATCGACCGACGACGCAGCTGGTTGCTAGAGAAGAGCTTATCTTCCCGAGCGATCGCTCGACGGCGGCACGATGTTCTTCAGGCGCATGTACACCGACATAATGCCGTACTGCTCGCTGTCATGCGATAAATTGCCTGCAAGCGCGCCGATTTTCGTCCGTTGTCCTCTGGGCGTAGTGATGGCTTCGCTTGCATTGCTGTCGGTTAGCGAGTCGTAAGCCTTGTCGCACACGGCAAAGGCCGCCTGAAGAGCGGCGATGATGTCGGCTTTTGAAGTCTTACCGGCGGCGTTTGCCTGGGCATGCTCACCACTGATAGCGCTGCAAGTGCGCGCCTGCGAATCGGCTACGTGCGCCAGCACTTCCGCGAAGCTGCGAATCTCGGGCGTCGGCTTGAAACTGTAGTCCGCGTCCGGAACTTTCTCCGCCGATTTCAAAATGTTGTTTTTCACGGTTGCGTAAGCCTGTTTCATTTCGGCCGAAACACTCGCGCTCCCGCCATTCTGAGCGAGAACAGCAGAGCCGAAGGCGCCTGTCAAAATCACTAGCGAGCACACTTTCCTCATGATTCCTCCACTTTCGTGCGGTCTCTTTCTGAACCGCCCTCAATTGTATTGCAAGCGGCCGAAGACTGCTGCGCTATCTTGAAACTTTTATGCAAAACGCCTCCCGTGTGCTTAGATCTGTAGTCTGTGGATTCGCGGTATGCCTTGCGGTGTGTGCTCAATCCGTATCTCCATCCCTGTTCAGCGGTCTCGAATGGCGTTCCATTGGCCCGTTCCGCGGTGGTCGTTCCGTCGCGGTCAGCGGAGTGGTTGGTGGCGGGTCGACGTTCTACTTCGGCTCCGTGGACGGCGGTGTTTGGAAAACCACCGATGCCGGCGTCACATGGTCGCCACTATTTGACAGTGAACCGGTCGCCTCTGTAGGGGCGATCGCCGTTGCCCCTAGCAATCCTTCCGTCATCTATGTGGGAACGGGCGAATCGGACATTCGATCGGATCTCGCCACGGGCAACGGCGTTTACAAGTCGGTTGACGCCGGTAAGACCTGGAACAAGATTGGCCTCTCGGAGACCCGTCAAATCAGCAGGATCTTTGTCAATCCTCAGGACGCGAACGTGGTATACGTCGCCGCCCTCGGCCATGCTTACGGGCCAAATGAAGAGCGCGGCGTGTTTCGCTCGACAGATGGTGGCGCGTCCTGGAAGAAAGTTCTATACCGCGGTCCCACAATCGGCGCTGCCGATATGGCCTTGTCCAGTGACAATCCCAAAGTGTTGCTCGTTTGCATGTGGGAAGCGCATCGCCCGCCCTGGAGTACCTACCCGCCCGTTGCTGGCCCGGGCAGCGGCATCTTTCGATCGAGCGACGGCGGAGACACCTGGCAACAACTCTCCGGAAAGGGATTGCCCGAAGGCAAGTGGGGCAGGGTAGCGGTCGCAATCGCACCAGGAACTCACGGCGAGCGAATGTATTCCGCCATCGACGCCAAGGATTCGGGCCTGTACCGCAGCGATGACGGCGGAAATTCCTGGGCACCCGTCAACAAAGATCCGCGCATCACCAGCCGGGCTTGGTATTTCAGCTCGATGACCGTCGATCCGAACGACCCCGACGTCGTTTACATCCCGAATGTCGCTTTCTACAAACTGTCGAACGGCGGTAAAGATCTGAGCATCGTGCGTGGCGCGCCGGGCGGAGACGATTATCACCAGGTTTGGATTGACCCGTCCAACTCGCTTCACATGGTGCTCGGTACTGACCAGGGCACAACCGTCTCCCTAAACGGGGGAGTGACGTGGAGCTCCTGGTACAACCAGCCTACGGCGCAGTTCTATCACGTCCTCGTCGACAATTCATTCCCATATCGGGTCTACGGCGCGCAGCAGGACAGTGGAACGGCCGCTACGCCCAGCCGCACCGGGCACGGCCAGGTCGATCTTCGCGACTGGTTCACGGTGGGCGGCAGCGAAAGCGGGTGGGTCGCGCTGGATGCAAAAGATCAGGACATTTTTTATGTCTCGGGTACGTATGGATCCCTCTATCGTTTCGATCGCCGCACGATGCAGAGCCAGAACATTGCGCCCTCGCCGCTGCCTTCGGGTCTTGCCGAGGAAATCTCAGAACGCAAATTACGCGCACCCTGGACGCCTGTTCTGGTTAGTTCGCCTGCGCAGCCGAGTGCACTCTATTTCGCAGGCCAGTTCATCTTTAAGACGACAGACGGCGGTCTGCACTGGCAGACCATCAGCCCCGACCTCACGGGTTCGAAGCGCGTCCCCGGCGAGAAACCTGAGGGGCCGCCCACCGTCGATAACGCCAGAGACCGCGGCTACGGTGTCGTGTACAGCATCGCACCCTCACCTCTCGATGCGCGCGAGATCTGGGCCGGGAGTGACACCGGATTAGTGCATCTGACGCGCAATGGCGGCGCGAACTGGGTAGACACTACGCCTCCGGGTCTGTCCGCCTGGAGCAAAGTCACTGCCATTGAGGCCGGTCACTTCGGAGCAGGAACCGCCTATGTCGCCGTGGACCGGCATCGGCTCGATGACATGCGGCCGTATCTTTACCGGACACATGACTTCGGAAAGACTTGGCAGCCCATCACAGCAGGCATCGCTCCAAACGCTTTCCTGAATGCGATCCGGGAAGATCCGAAGCGCAAGGGTCTGCTGTTTGCCGGAACCGAATTTGGAGTTTACGTTTCCTTCAATGACGGTGACAATTGGCAGCCCTTGCAGTTGAACCTGCCCGTCACTTCCGTCCGAGATCTGGTGATTCACAACGACGATCTCGTCATCGCGACGCATGGCCGAGCCTTCTGGGTTCTCGATAACATTACGCCCCTACGCCAGATCGAACCCGCCTCAGAGACGACCGCAAGATTGTTCAAGCCGTCGGAAGCTATTCGCTCCACCAGCGATGGATTCGCAGGCACTCCGCTGCCTCCCGACGAGCCCCAAGCCAAGGACCCGCCCCGAGGTGTGTATCTCGACTACTATCTTCCAGAACGTGCATCGTCAGAAGTTGTCCTCGAAATTCTGGACAGCACCGGGCACACTGTC